>DATIBR010000026.1 GCA_035457425.1 Terriglobales bacterium | reverse complement strand
CGTAATACGCAAACCCTTCGGGGACTGCGATGGCGATTGTCTCGGGAAGCTCTCCGGCGAGGCCGGCCGGCAGCCCACGCGGCGCCCGCCCGCTGACCAGCGCCTCCGCCAGCTCGTCGGTCAGCCGCGCGACCTCGGCCGCGGCCGCAGCGCCCGCGTCCGCCAGCCCGCACTCCAACTCGCCCGCCCGCAGCAGCGCGTCGAGCACGGCGTCGCCTCCGCCCGAAGCGGCGCGGCGACACGTTCCCTGCAATTGTTCATGGAGCGTCCGGACGGCGACCCGCCGCCGTCCGTCGCGGAAGACCAGCATGAGAGAGAGCCTTGCCGCGGGGCCTTAGGCGGCGTCTTCCTTCTTCTTGCGCGCCGCCCGCGGCGACCGCGCCACGTCGCCGTCCTTGTCGACGAAATACAGGAAGTTGTTGTCCCGCTCGACCGCGTTCGGCACCAGGATCTTCGTCTCGCCCTCGCCCGACTTCGCCTTCTGCGACACGTTCCCCTGCCCGTCGATGAAATACAGGTACTTCTTGTAATCGCGCTCGAGGTTCAGCTTCTTTACCTTTTCCGCCATGGTTTCCCTCGCTGAGAGTTGGATTCCCTAAGGCCCCGTTCCGATGCCCTGTTTCTGAGAGACTTCTGAGAGACCTACCGGCGCTTCCGCCCGCCCGCCGCCCGCTTGGGGGGCGGCTGCTCCCCGGGCGCCAGCGCCCGCCGCACCATCACCCCGTTCATCTTGTACTTGCGCTCCGTGACTTTGCCCTCGTCATCCCGCACTCGCAGGACGAAGTACGGCAGCTTCCCCTCCCCCGCAAACTCCTCCACCCCCACGCGGATCGGCAGCTCGCCCGCCAGGTTCCGCTCGCGATACGCCGTCTCGTAGCGGTCGCGCTTCGTGTTCCAGGTGAAGACGCGGATCTGGTTGTAGTCCTGCGGCTGGCCGTCTTTCGGCTCGCCCAGCGCCAGCAGGTACTGCGGCACCTTCTTGCCGCTGTCGTCCACCTCGTTCAGCATGAAGTACGCCACGATGCGCTGGCTCTCCGCGTATTGCGCCACCTCCAGCGGCGCATCGACGTCGATCATCCGCGCCAGCACCCACCCGGTCCGGCCTTCCGCGTCGCGCACCAGTCGCCAGTCCTCCACCACCGCCGCCGGCCCCTTCTGCCCTGGGTCCGCCGCCTGCGCCGCCTGCGCCGCCGCCCGCGTTCCCGGCTTCTCCGCCGTCGCGCGCGTCAGCACGTCGACCTTCTCGCCTTCCTTGAGTTGGTAGAGGTGTTCGGTGTCGCGCCCCGGCTCGACGTGCAGGTTGATGTCGTTGCGCGCGATCGCCTTGCCCTGCGCCGGCGCCACCTTCTCCTTGTTCGCCAGCGCCTGCGCCTGGCTGTAGACCGTCGTGCTCACCAGGTAGCGCTGCTCGACCCAACCCTCCACGCCGCCCGCGGTCCGCACCTTCACGAACCGCTTCTGCCGGTCCAGCACCACCAGCTTCTCGCCGTTCTTCGCCGACCCCACCTTGTTGTAGACGGCGGCCACGCGGTCGCGCAGCATCACCTGCGGCACCGCCACGTACATCTGCTCTTTGCTCTCTTCTTCTTTCTTGCCGCAACCGGCAGCCGCGACCAGCAACAACGCCACCAGCCAGCGGACATGCGCGGACTTCATCATCGCTTGACAGGAATATAGCAGGTAGGTCACGGCACGTCGGCAGCCACGGCCTTGCTGGGCGCCGCTCAGTCCCCGAAGCACACTCCGATGGCCTTCGCGATCGACACCATCTCGCCCTTCGGGTCCACCGTCTTCAGCATCCCCACCGCCTGCGAGATCGGCACGTCGTGGATGCGCGCTTCTTTCAGGCACACCATCCGCCCGAACTTCCCTTCCGCGATCAGGTTCACCACCGCCACCCCGAACCGCGTCGAGAGGATCCGGTCGAACGGCGACGGCGACCCGCCACGCTGGATGTGCCCCAGCACCGTCACCCGCGTCTCGCGCTTCGCGCACATCCCGATCGCCTCGCCCAGCGCGTTCCCGATCTGCCCCGGCCGCGGCGCCGCGCGCTTCTGCTCCGCGAACTTCCCCGCCATGTCCGACGGCATCTTGCACCCTTCCGCCACCGCGATGATCGTGAACCGCTTCCCCATCGCCTCCCGGTCCTTCACGAACTGACAGATCCGCTCCACCGTGAACGGGATCTCCGGGATCAGGATCACGTGCGCCCCGCCCGCGATCCCCGCTTCCAGCGCGATCCACCCCGCGTCCCGACCCATCAGCTCCACCAGCATGATGCGGTGGTGCGACTCCGCCGTCGTGTGGATGCGGTCGATCGCGTCCGTCGCCACGTGCAGCGCCGTGTCGAACCCGAACGTGATCTCCGTCGCCGACAGGTCGTTGTCGATCGTCTTCGGCACGCCCACGACCTTCAGCCCCTTCTCGTACAGCTGCAGCCCGATCTTCTGCGTGCCGTCGCCCCCGATCACGATCAGCGCGTCCATCCCCAGCAGCTGCGCGTTGTGCAGCACTTGGTCGGAGAAATCCTTCACGCGCTCGACCCCGTTCTCCACCACCTTGTACTTGAACGGGTCGCCGCGGTTCGTCGTCCCCAGGATCGTTCCGCCGCGCGGCAGGATGCCGCTCACGTCGTTCAGCGTCAGCGGCTTGGCTTTCTCCGCCGGCCAGATCAGCCCGTCGAATCCGTCCTGGATCCCGAGCACTTCGTAGCCGTACTTCAGCACCGCGGTCTTCACCGCCGCGCGGATCACCGCGTTCAGCCCGGGACAGTCCCCGCCGCCCGTGCAGATCCCGATCTTGCGCACCTGCGCCATTCGGTTGCTAAGAAAAGTCGCGCGGATTCTAGCAGGTTTCTCGTTTCTCGTTCCTTCGTTTCTCGCCTTCTCGCGGCGAGGTTGTGTCGCCCCATTTCCGCACGGGGGCTTCGAGGAACGAGAAACCAGGAACGAGAAACCGCTCTAGGGAGTCGTCACGATCGCCACCGGGCTCGTCCCGGCGCTCGTGGTCCCGCGGTCCGTCAGCACGCCGCTCGTCGTGTTGATGGTGTACATCTGCACGCCGCCGCCGTTGTTCACCACGTAGAGGAACTGGCCCGACGGGTCGGAGTTCACGTCCACCGGCGACGCGCCCGCCGCGAACGGCGACCCCGCGATCGTCGCCAGCCGGCCGTCGCTCGCCACCGTGAACGCGGTCACGTTGTTCGAGCCCGCGTTCGTCACGTACAGGAACTTGCCCGTCTCGTCGACCGCCAGTCCGGTCGGCGTCGTGCCGGCCGCCACCGGCGAGCCGCCCGTGCCGCCCGTCACCGCCGTCAGCGCGCCGTTCGAGTTGTTCACGCTGAAGATGCACACGCTGGTCCCGTCGGTGATATAGGCGAACCTCGCGTTGGGCGAGATCGCCACGCGGTTCGCGCCGGTGCACGGCGCCGGCGGCTGCACCGCCCCCGCCACCAGCGTTCCGTCGGTCTGGATCTTCAGCGGCACTACGCCCGCCGCGCCCACCGCCACGAACACGAAGTGTCCGCTCGGGTCCTCGACCATCGCGTTGGCCAGCGCGCCGCCCACCGGCACCGCCGTCCCCACGATCGTGATCACGCCGCTGGTGTTGTTCAGCGTGTACGACTCCACCGAGCCCGCCGTCGTCAGCGCGTACACGAAGCGTCCCGCGGGATCGACCGCGATCGCCAGATATCCCGTGCCCGGCGTGAAGGGCGAGCCGCTCACCGCGCCCAGCGAGCCGTCGTTGCGGTTGATGGTGTAGCCGGAGATGCCGCCGGCGTTGTTCGCCACGTAGACCCAGCGCCCGCTGCCGTCGGCGTCGATCGCGTTGGGATTGGTGGCCGCGCCGAACGGCGAGCCCGGCGCGTTGGCGAGCGCCCCGTTCGAGCCCACGGTGTACGCCGACGCGTTCCCGGAACCGTTGTTCGCGACGAACGCGAACTTCGCCTGGTTCGTCGGCGTGTCGTCGACGAAGAAGTCGCCGCAGCCGGCGAGCGCGACCAGCAGCGCGAGGGCGAGCAGCGGCTTTGCGACGAGTCTCATCTTGGCTCTACGGCCAGGGCAAGAATTGTAACAAGTCCGGGTGCCGCTCGCTTTTGACTTACATCCCGAGCCCGCCGCGGCGGGCTCGGAATGTTCCTAAACAGCGACCGTCTTCTATACTGCCCTTTCGCTCATGGAGGCCTGTTTGCTCTCTCGCTCGCGCTCGCTCGTCCTGTTCCTGCTGGTCGCCTCGCTCTTCTCCGCCGCGCAGTCCCACAAGAAAGACACCCGGAAGCCGCCGAAGAAGTCGCCCGCGGCCGCCGCGCAAAAAGACCCGCTCAGCGACACCCAGCGCGTCTGCGCGCGCTGCCTGCGCGCCAACCTCGAGTTCCTCGCCTCCGACGCCCTGCGCGGCCGCGGCTCCGCCACCCCCGACGAGCGCACCGCCGCCGAGTTCGCCGGCGCCCAGCTCCGCCAGTACGGCGTCGAGCCCGCCGGCGATAACGGCGCCTTCCTCCAGACCGGCACGATCGAGACGCCGCAGCTCGCCGCGCCGCCCACCCTCAGCTTCACCGCGCTCGCCGGCGGTCAGCCCGTCGTCCTCACCCACGGCAAGGAGTTCATCGCCTCCCGCAGCTCGGGCAAGAACGTCAGCGGCCCGCTGCAAAAACTCCCGAAGGAAGGCGGCACGCCGCAGAAGGGCGCCATCGTCTTCTGGCCGCTCGACACCAACCAGCCCCCGCAGGCCTGGTTCCGCCAGATCTTCACTGTGCTGCAAGGGGGCGCCACCGCCGTCATCATCCCCGCCTCCGACAACAACCTCAAGGGCTGGGACGCGCTCGCCCGCTCGCGCCCGCTGTTCCAGCGCGCGGTCGTCGGCGCCGCCAGGGGCGACGGCCTCGGCGGCGGCATCGAGCGCGACGTCCTGCTGGTGAAGCCCGAGGCCGCGCAGCAGCTCGCCGCGCTTCCCGAGGGCGCCGCCATCACGCTCGAGACCAAGCTGGGCGAGCCCCGCCGCGAGTACACCTACAACGCCGTCGGCATCCTCCACGGCACCGACCAGGACGCCGACCAGGACGTCATCCTGCTGACCGCGCACCTCGACCACCTCGGCCAGGGCGCGCCGGGCAACGGCACGCCGCCCCTCAAGGACGCCGCCGGCAAGGTCACCGACGACATCTACAACGGCGCCTGCGACGACGCCAGCGGCACCGTCGCCGTGCTCGAACTGGCCCGCGCCATCGCCGCCGGCCCCAAGCCCAAGCGCACCGTCGTCTTCGCGCTCTTCGGCGCCGAAGAGCTCGGCGGGCTCGGCTCCACCCACTTCCTCTCCCACTCCCCCGTCCCGCTGGCCAGCATCACCGCCAACCTCGAGTTCGAGATGCTCGCCTGGCCCGACCCCAAGCTCCAGCCCGACGTCCTCTGGATCACCGGGCACGACCGCTCCGACTTCGCCGACGAGCTGAAGAAGCACGGCGCCAACGTCGTCGCCGATCCCTATCCCGAACAGAACTTCTTCCAGCGCTCCGACAACTACGTCCTGGCCAAGAAGGGCGTGGTCGCGCAGACCATCGGCAGCTACGGCTTGCAGAAGGAGTACCACTCGCCCCAGGACGACCTCGCGCACGTCCAGTGGGAGCACTACACCCGCGCCGTGGACTCGCTCATCAAGCCCGTGGTCTGGCTGGTCAACTCCGACTTCAAGCCGCAGTGGAAGCCGGGGCAGAAACCGTAGTGGCCTGTGGCCAGTGGCTAGTGGCCAGAGCCTGCATTTTTCGCGCTTTTGGCGGCTTTTCGTGGGGTCAGGGCATCCCACTACTAGCGCCTCCGATTTCCCGCACGCGAGGTCCGGAAGGCGTAGACTGTAGATAGCGACGAAGACACAACCGCGCACTACTTCCCACCAAACCTCTTGCGCCTTCGCTACGAGTCGCAGGCGTTTCTTGCCGCGACGAAAGTAGGCGCACCATGGGCCCCAAGAAACACATCCTCACCATCAGCCGCGACCAGGTCCTCCAACACAGCCGAACGCTCTTGCTGCAGCACACCGGTTACACCGTGACCGCCTTGCTGGGTGATTCCGCAGTCAGCAAGTTCCTGGACGCGGCGGCCCGCCCGGCGCTCGATCTGGTGCTGATGTGCCACTCGGTGCCGGAGCCCAGCCGTGTCCGGCTGTGCGATGACCTCAAGCTGGCCTATCCCGACACGCCCGTCCTGATGCTCTACAACGGCTATGACCCGACGGCGGCGAAGGTCGACGGCCGCATCATGAACACCCACGACCCCAAGGCCCTGGTCGACGCGCTCACCATGCTGGTGCGGCCGTAGCCCCATTCGCTTCCTGGGTTCGTTCCTGTTGGCCCGATTGGAGCCTCGCAGGCGAATAAAGAGCGAAGTTTTCGCTTGACTTCGGGACCGGCCTGCGCTATTCATTGGTTATTTGAATCGCAGAACTATAGCATTATGAGAAGCGCGTGGCTGCCCCGCGCCCTCTGTGCCCCGCTCTGCCTTCGCTCTTTGAAAACTCGGCTCGCGGTAAACCATGGTGAACCACGGTAAACCACGGTAGAACCACGGTAAGAATCACGGTATGGATTCCCCTAAACCGCTGAAATGATTGCGTTAACGTCGTTTTCAAGCGAAACAGGGGGGGTGGGGGGGCGTGTACCGTGGTTTTGGCCCCGCGGGACTACAATCCCGCCGTGCTGGCCGCCCTGCTCGAGCTGCTCCTCGATCTCTTCCCTGTTGTCGGCGACCTGCTGTTTTTCTGGGTGGACTGGGGCGACGACGAAGACCTGAAGAACACCGGCCGCCGCCAGGACGTGATGTGATCCCCTCGGCGCGCGTCCCGCGCCCTTTCTTGATTGTCATCCCGAGCGAGTCCGCTCGCCGGGGCGAGCGGACGAGTCGAGGGACCTTGCGTTTGCTCTTTCAACGCCGAGGCTCTGATCGCTAATCGCTAATCGCTGATCGCTAATTGCTCGGCTTCTTAGCGTTCGCGATGCGGTCGTCGATGGGCTTGCGGCCGGCGAAGCCCTCATCCGTCGAGTGCCAGTGCGCGATGGACTTCTCGCCCAGCTTCCAGCACAGCAGGATGACGCGGTCCTCGACCACGCAGGGAAAATCCAGCAGCCCGATCTCGAGGTCCTTGACCTGGACGCCGGTGGAGTCGATCTCGGCGAGCGCGTCCTTCACGCGCTGCACTGCTCGCTCGCGCTCGTTCTTGCGCTGGGCCAGCGGCAGGATGTCGACGAAGGTGCCGCCGTTGAGGAAGATGCGGCTGGCCAGCGACTTGAACTCCTCGTCCACCTCTTCGGCGAACTTCTTGCCCTCCATCGCGGTGCGGAG
>DATIBR010000025.1 GCA_035457425.1 Terriglobales bacterium | reverse complement strand
CCGTTCGGCTGGTAACCGCAATCGAGCTTGAGCGGGTCGCCGGGCCGCGTGTACGGCGCCACCGCGATGTTCTTCTTCATCTGCGGAATGTCCCACACGCCGGCCTTCTCGAACGCCGTCCGCATCGCGTGGAAGATGGCCATGCGCCCGCCGGCCGCGCGCCGCTCGTGCTCGAGCGGAGGATTCTCCAGGTACAACTGCGCCAGCCGCCGCGCCTCGTCGTCCAACGAGGCGGCCAGCACGCCTTGTGCCGGCGAGAGCCGAACGCTCGACGAGAACGAATCCTGCATGATGCGCAGCAGCGTCTCGCGGTCGCCGGCGCTTGCGAGTTTCTTCTGCAGGTCGCGCACCAGCGCGTCGAGCAGCTCGGTGTCGGCGTCGGGGTCGAGGCAACGCACGCGCTTCCAGTCGGGCGCGAAGCGCACCGCGGACTCGCCGCTCGCCGGCTCGCGCAGGACGACGCCGATGTTCACGAACTCCTCCCGCAGCGCGTCGGGCACGTAGCGCAGCAGGAAAAACTCGATCTGCCGCCCATTGGTCACGGGAAGAGCGTCAATCATTGTCGTCCGATGACCGAAGGTCAACTAATAAGGTGGTGGGTGACGGCGGACGGCTCCTCTTCCCAGTTGGGAAACGGCTGGCGTGTGGACCTGCGAAACTCCTCCACCAACTCCCGCACGCGCTTGCGGCGTTTCATCAACTGCGCGACCAGGCGCTCGAGCTCGTCCGGGTCGCCGTACCACTCCGGCGGGATCTGCTCGCCGATGGCGTACGCGACCCGCTCGTCGAGGGCCTCGATGCGCTCCAGCCACGGCGAGAACGAGTGCCAGCTCCGCACTGCCGCGTACGCCGCATTCCACGCGTAAACGCCGCGCAGCGGCGAATCGGGGAAGCTCCAGTCGCCCTGGTTGAAGCAGTGCCCGAAGTCGATGAATACGGCGGTGTACTTGCGCTCGCGCGCCATCCGGAAGAAGACGGCCTGCCGGCCGTTGGCGTTACACGTCCACTTGTCGAACGCCAGCGCGCCGGCGAATGCGTCCAGGTTCCGGACGCGGTCGAGCAGCTGCTCGGGCAGGTAGTCGAACACCTGGCCGACGCGCGGATCCACGGCGTAGCGCACGCCGATCTGCTGCCCGGGCTTGCACGGGATCTTTTCGCCCGCGAACTGCACGTGCAGCTCGGGCGTGTTGGCGATGAGCCACTCGCCCACTTCGACCACCTCGACCAGCGGCACCGGCAATCCGATGTGCTCCGCCAGGCGGAGCGCCAGGAACTCGTTGGCGAGCACGCGCCGGTGCTGCGGATTGTTCTGGAACTTGACGACGTAGTACTGCTCGTCGTCGGCGCGCATCAGGTGGGCCTGCGCGCCGCCGCGCATCCGCCGAACGTGTTGGACCGCGCGAGGCAGAGCCACATCCTAACCGCCTGCGCGCGCGAAGTATTCTCTTTCTCTTTCTTGTCCGATTTCCGGAACAAGCCGATCGCAGCGCCGCCGCGGCCTCCTGCGGCGGACCTCGTGCGCGATGCCCATGGCCAGCACGCGGTCGTCGTGCGTGCCGTTGGCGGCGGCCGGCGAGCCATCTTTGCGGCGCACGAACGTGCGGCATTCGGCCAGGAAGGCCTCGCTATTGAAAAGATGCGGCGCCTCCGTCACCAGCGCCACCAGGTTCTCGACCAGCGGCGGGCGCGTGGCCGCGTTGGTCAGCCAGCCGCTCTGCCCGCCGTCTTCGTAGACGCGCGGGTAGTGCTCGAGCCGGCCCAGGCTGACGAGCACGGCGTACCCGTGATTGTTGCGCTCGACGGCGACCAGCGCGCCGTTGTACTCGCGCGCGAGCTGCGCCACGCGGTGCGCCAGCTCGGGCGGGCTGAAGTGCCCGTGCAGCTCGGCGCACTGCAATCCGAGTGACGCGTCGATGACCTGCGCGCAGGCATAATCGCCGCCGGCGCCGCCGCCCGCGGGATCGACGCCCACCAGGTACTCGCGTCCTGGCTGCGGCGGATACCACACCGCCAGCCGGCCGTTGTCGCGCGTGGCGCACGCCGGCAGCGCCGCGCGCCGCTGTTCCAGCACCTCGAGGTCGAAGACGCACTCGCCCGACGCCAGGAAGCACGCCGCGGGATCTTCGGCGTACTCCTGCGGCGCCAGCTTCCCAAAACTCGCTCGCAACCCGCGGCGATACGCGATCTGCTCGCGCG
This sequence comes from Terriglobales bacterium, assembly GCA_035457425.1. NCBI lineage: Bacteria > Pseudomonadati > Acidobacteriota > Terriglobia > Terriglobales > Terriglobales bacterium. The sequence goes on along the minus strand of DATIBR010000025.1, from coordinate 25,691 downwards.
TGAGCCCCACTTCGGCGCACAGCCTGCGCTCTTCGTCCGAGAGCCTTCCCAGGCCGGCGGCGGGGGCGACGTAGCCGGCTTCGTACCACCACGGAAAGAAGTGCCGCACGGTCCCGGTCTCGGCGGCGCGCTGCCACTCGTCGTAGAAGCAGCCGCCCGCGCCGTTGGGCGTGGACTCGAGCACGATCTCGCCCGAGGGCGTGAGCGCCGCGCGCAGTCCCGCCAGTGTCTCGGCGGGGTTTCCCGGCCAGCGCGCGACCTCGCTGCAATGCAGGTTGCGGATGGTGAGGCCGCGGCCGGCCTCGCGGTCCGCCGCCGTCTCCACGCGGTACTCGCTATCGAGCCGCGGGAAGACGAGCTGGCGGACGTTGGCGCGCGACGTCTCCAGCGCGCCCATGCGCCACTCCTCCGGCAGGTTCGCCAGGAAGCGATGCACGATGCGAAAGATCTGCTCGGCCGCGGCCAGGTCGTGCGCCACCTGGACGGTCACCGTCCCCGGCCGCGTGATGGTCGCCAGGAAGAAACGCGCGGCCACCCAGGTGGTCATGCCGACCTGGCGGGCCTTCAGCACGATGTGCTTTCGTCCCGCGGCGGCCTCGAACTGGCGCTGAGCCCGGTTCGCCTTCAGCGGGACGAGTTCGCCGCCCTTATCGCGGATCTGCAGCCGGTCTTCCATCTCTTTGAGCCGCGCTCCCGGCTGGTCGAGCGCTTTCGCCAACGCCGCAAGTTCGCGGAGTTGCGCCTCGACTTCCCTGCTCGATGGCTTCTTCTTCGTAGCCTAGTTCCCGATGCGCACCGCGCGGATGGAGTTCGCGGTGTTGCCGATGCCGGTGGCGTTATCGTCGGGCGTCGCGTCGAGGACGCTGGCCACAGTCGAGGCGACGGAAGTCTTCACCGTCGTCGTCGACCCCAGTGTCACGATCTTGGAGAGCGAGAGGCTCACGTAACCCGTGGCGCCCGCCCCCTGGGAAGGGGCGCCTTCCTCGCTCGACGCGTAGACGGTCGTGCCATCCCAGAGTTTCACCGTCACGCGCTGCGCGGTGGCGTTCGGCGATTTCACGGTGGTGTCGGCGATGAGCAACCACGTTCCGGCGCTGAGCGAGCAGCTGACGTTGTCGGCGTAGGTGTTGGCCGTGAGAGTGAAGTCGCTGCTGCGATAGGCCTCGCAGGTCGAAAGCGACACGGCCAGTCCGCCACCGGCGGTCGCGAGCCCGGCGCCATACGGCACATTCGCGGAAACATTGCTCGGCGTGCTGCCGTCCTTCTGCCAGCGGACGTTGATGCTGCTCGCCGGAGCGCTGGGCGTGCTGTCGTCCAGGTCGGCATCCGAAGCAGAGGAGCCGTTCACGCTCACCGCGCTACCGCCGGCAGATGTCTGGTCGGCGGAGCAGACCGGCACGCCGTCGGCGCCGATGGCCGACAGCTTGTCGGTACCCGGGCAGGTCCTGGCTTGCACGCCGCCCTTGCTGCCCACCGCCGGATCGTCCAACTCCGCGCCGCCCACCGTCTGGCCCAGCAGTGAGACGTTGGCGCTCAGCGCAGAGTCTGCCACCTTGGCGGCACTGGTGATGGTGGGTAGCTGGCTATCGGCTGCCAGCGTGAGATTCGCCACCGCGGTCGTGCTCGCGATGGAGAGTGGGGCCGTGCCCGTCGCGACCGACGAGGTGAGCGGGCCGCTGAGCGAGAAGCTGCCCGTATTCGGGCAGATCGCAGCCATGGGGGCGGTGCCGCTGCTGGCCGTGAAGCGCACGCAACCGCTGCCGCCGGCCGAGTCGAACTTCACGTCGCGGTTTCCCAGCGTCCAGCGCAGCGCTCGCGCGCTCTCGAGATTCGCGATGCTCCAGATCACATCCGCGCCGTTCGAGCGCAGCACCCAGTCAAATCCCTTCACGTCGTCGGAGGTCGCGGCGTTGTTGCGGAACGCCCATTGGCCGCCCGTGGCGCCGTTGCTGAACTGCGCTGTCGACACTCCGTTCACGAAGTTGTTGTTCGTGACGATGAGCCGTGTCGAGGTGCCGGCGTCCACCGCCACCCCATACCTCCCGTAGAAGCTGCCCGAGCCGCGGCGCGCCACGTTGTGCGAGATGTCCACGTCGCTGGTGTTCGCCCCGACGTGGAAGACGTCGTACGTCGCATCGGCCGCGAGGCTGACGCCTTGGAACTTGTTGTACGAGAACTGGGCGTCCTGCGCGCCGGTATCGATCTTCACGCCTTCTTTTTGCAGCGAGATGAACTCGACGCCGGAGACGTCGGCTCCCTTGAAGTTTCCGCCCACGTGGACGCCGCAGCTCCGCGTGTCCCCGGTGCCCGAGCCGCCGACGTGGCCATTCCGGAAGAGGAACAGGCGGCCATCCAGCAGCTCCAGGGCGCAGTCACTGCCGGCGGAGTCCTGGTAGCCGTGCTCGAACAGGCTGTTGTTCACGAGCATGAAGCGCGGATAGGAGTATGCCCCGACGCCGTCGCTATCCACCGTCTTGACCGCCGGCTTGGAGCGCGTCAGCGCCTCGATGCTGTTCATCTTCACCGTGTCGGTGCGCGAGTCAAAGACGAACAAAGCGTCGGTCTGCGTGCCCGCGCCGCGCACATCGAGGGCGATGTTCCCGAAATACGTGGAAGCGATCGTGCCGGCGCTGGCGTAGGTGCGCGCAAAATAATTCCAATTGCCGCCGCTGCTGGCGCCCTTGACCCGCTCGATCGTGTTCTGGTCGGCATTGTCGCCGTCGAGGAAGAAACCGTTGTAGGGGTCGAGGATGGCGAGGTCGTGGTAATGCCCGAGGGTGGACGTGACGTGAAAGAGGGCGCTTGCCGTCCGCACCACGCCACTGGCCGGACGCACCGTGAACCCCGACATCACGACGTTCGCGGCCGTGATGGTGAACAGGTCGCCGGTCGGCAGCGAGGCCTCGAAGACCGTGCTGCCCGGTCCCGCGCCCACGATGTGGATGCCGGCATTCCCGAGCGTCTGCGCCGCGCCCCAGGTGAATGTGCCCGGCCCAAACTCCAGGGTCGTGTTGGCCGGCAGCGAGAGCGCCTCGGAGACGGTTCCGCTCGTCCCATTGATCACGATCCGGCAATTCGCTCCGCAGTTCGCCACGGCTGCCGTGATCTGCGCGCCGAGGTTCGGACCGGTGAACCGCTCGGTGTAACGCAACCCGGCCGGCGACGCGCCGCCGGCGTTCGCGTCCACGTACGACTTGCTGGCCGCGTGCTCGGGCGCGCTCGGCGTGGGGACGAGCGGCGCTTCCACGAACGTCTTGACGCCCGCGAGCGTCTCGTCCCCCGTGTTGTGTGCGACGTTCGCGTCCGCCGCCTTGAGCGCGAGCTGTTCGTCCACGTACTGGCGCGAGACCACCTGCATCGCCACGCCCTTGGGCACGATGGTGGAGCGGATGGCGCCGATCGTCGTCGGGCTGACCGCCGGCACCGCCCAGTACTCCTCGGCGTGCGTTCCGTCGCTCAACTGGTACGTCACCGCGTAGTAGCTGCCGGCGGGCGTCGCGCCCGTGTTCGGCGCCAGGGCGAGGGAGACGGCGCCGCCCGGCCCGATCGCCAGGTTCAGCATCCCGGCCGGCACGGCCTTGTTGTCGGAGGTGGTGAAGTTCTGCCAGCGGATCAGGATCGTTCCCTGTGCGGGCGTGCCGTCGGGACGATAGAGCGTGTCCGTGATCTGCGTGAGCTGCGGCGCCTGCGCTTCGAGGCGCGCGGACAGCAGCGCGACCACGAGGGCGAGCACGAAGTACGAAAGCCGCCCGCAGGGGCGGCCTTCGAAGAGCCGTTTCAGTTTTCTCATTTGGTGTCTTCGCGGGTGGTCCTGCTTTGAACTCAAAAAGCAAAAGGCCGCTCAACGAGTGGCCTTGGTGCAAGGGCAAGAGACTACTTACTTGCGATCGCGTACGACCTGACGAAATCCTCGACGCTGCGCACGTACACGTCGGCAAAGTCGACCACCGGCCGGCGCGCCTGGATCAGGGTCTGTGCGTCCGGCAGGCTCCATCCCAGCACGCGCAGGAGCGCCAGCGCCATCATCGGCGCGCGGTGCACCCCGGCGGCGCAGTGGATGAAGACCTTGTGCTGCGGATCGGCGTCGAGTCCTTCGGTGGCGAACTCCACGCCGCGCTGGAAGATCTCCGGCGGCTTGGGCTGGAAGTCGTCGTCCACCGCGTTCCACAGCACCTCGATGCCGTACGGCCGCGCCAGCGGCGTGTCATCGAACTCGATCTGCATGTCGATGATGTGCGTGACGCCCGCGCGGGAGACCTCGATCATCTTGGGCTCGGTCCAGATGCCGCCGCCGACCGCGATCCGGTCCGTGATCCAGGTCATGTCCATGCGCAGCCAGTCACCTCGGGAGATGGAAGACGAGAAGCGTCCTCATTCTAACCGTTGGACGTGGCTGGTCCGGCCCCGAGTTGCGAACAGGCTCGCCGAGCAGACCAAAATGGCGCAAAAAAGAAACGGCCGCTCGCGGCGGCCGCTTTCTTCATGCTTAATCTCAGGATAGCAGGTCGCGCAGGGTGAACCGGACATCGCGCGCGAGAATTTATTCCCTTGTGGCTCAAGCGGTTGCCGTCATTGCCCGCGTTTCCGGCTCTTGACACGCTTCCTCGTGCAGCGGGAACGGCCGCAGCAGCGCACGCTCCAGGAAGATGCGCGCGAGCGCGTCCAGCCCGCTGGCCAGGTTGCGGCGCACCGTGCGCTCGTTCCACCCCAGCGCCTGCGCGGTCTCGGTGATGGTGTATTCCTGGAAGATGACGCGCGCGATCGCCGCCTGCGCGCCCGCGGAGAGCTGCTCCAGGCAGCGCTCCACGTCGGTCACGAAGATCACCAGGTCCTCGAAGCTGGCGGCGCGATACGACGTGACGCGCGCGCGGAACATCTCGCGCCCCACCAGCGACGGCAGCCGGCCGAGCTCGAGCGACATCCGGAAATACCGCCGCAGGATGCCCTGCGTGTGCGCGCGGTACATGCGGAGCTCTTCCGCCGGGACGCAAAAGGAACGGGGCCTACTGGACATGGCGCGCCCCCTTCCCCACCGCGATCTCGCCCATGCGCTGGGCGCAGTGCGCGCAATAGACCTCCATCGAGCCGCGACGGCGCAGCCACAACCCGCCGCACGCCTCGCAGTACTTCAGCTCCACCTGGACCACGACCTCATCCACTGCCTGCTGCATCTGGCCTCCTTCGGCCGCAAAAACAAAGAGCCCTGCGGGCAGGGCTGGCGCTCTGCCACGCAGGGCTCGTTTCGCTTACGATGACCTGCTGTCTATGTAGTTGTTCGGACCGCCTGGCGCGCGGCTACAACAACCGCTGGTCCGCCCGCCGCGTGAAGTAGCCTTCTTCGTAGCCCGACTTCAGCACGCGGCCGTTCTGGACCACCACGCTCAACCGTCCGCTGAACCGGAGCGCCGCCAGGAGCCGTTCGATGGCCCCGGAGAGCACCTCCGCTTCCTGCACCTTGCGACGAAACTCCAGGAAAACCTTGCCGTCGTCCGCGGCGACCTGCATAGGGCCTCATTCCCGGGCCTGCTATATGCTGAAGCGAGGTTATATCCACTGCCCCGACCGAAGCAAGGACTATATTCGCTTTGTCTTATTTGACTTGCATATTCTATAGCGAAGTGATATAAGACTGGCACAGCCCGGGAGCGGCTGTTTCGATGAAGTTTCGCCATCTGCAGGAGAACCTGCGCAAAGTCCTTTGGAAGCGCATCGAGGCCCGCGAGGTCACCGGCCTGCGCATCGCCGAGCAGACCGGCTTCAAGCAGGCGCACATCTCCAACTTCCTGAATCGCAAGCGCCAGATGTCCATCGACGGCCTCGACAGCGTGCTCACCACGCAGCACATCTCAGTGCTCGACCTGCTCGATCCCAAGGAGATCAACAAGCGCGCCAGCATCCTGCCGCCGTCGGAGGACGAGTTCGAGAACGTCCTGCTGGTCGAGGGCCGCATCGCCGCCGGCGAGCCGCTGGTCACCAACGAGGACGTGAAGGAGATCCTGAAGTTCAAGAAGACGTTCCTCGAGCGCCTGCGCCCCGACGGCGCGACCGCGCGCAGCGACTGGCGCCGCTTCGTCCTGGTGAAGGTGGATGAGCGGGAGGGCATGAGCATGTTCCCCCGCCTGCTGCCCGGCGCCACCGTGCTGATCGACCGCCACTACACCTCGCTCGAGCCCTACCGCAAGAACGACAAGAACATGTACGCGGTGCGCAAGGACGGCGGCTGCACCATCAAGTACGTGGACCGCGACGGCCCCAACCTGGTGCTGCGGCCGCACAATCACGAGTACCCGACCAGCGTCATCGACATCGAGGAAGGCAAGTCAGTCGCCGAATACATCGTCGGCCGCGTCTGCCACGTCGCCATCGAGACCTAGCCGCGCCGTATAATCCCTGCGTCTAAGTAACGCAGGAGGATCGCTCTCATGGACGACGTCGCCGGCCTCACCGTCGGCTCCCGCCGCAACGAAGACATCGCGCTCGACCTCATGAAGTTCATCGCCATGACCACCAACTACGGCAAGACCGGCGGTCCCGGCGCGGGCTTCGCCGGCTCCACCGCCACCAAGGCCGCCGAGGAGCACGCCAACCATCTGCTCGAGCTCTACGGCCGCTGCCTCAACGCGGTCCAGGGAAAGAAGTAGGCGTTGCCCGGAATCTGCCGATAAGCAAAAGGGCTGCGATCGCTCGCAGCCCTTTTGGTCTCGTCTGCCGGCTACCGGCGGCGCTTCTTCCCGCCGCGCTTCTTGCCGGCCTTCTTCTTGCCACCGCCGCGCTTCTTGCCGCCGCGCTTCATGCGCCGCGCGCCACCGCGCCGCGCGGCCGACTTCTTCGCCGCTTTCTTCCGGCCGCCCTTCTTCTTGCGCGCGGCCTTCTTCTTCGCGGCTTTCTTCGGCGCCGCCTTCTTGCGCGCTCCGCCTCCGCCGCCCATGCCGCCGCCGCCGGTGGCCCCGCCGCCCGAGCTCACGCCGCCGCCCGAGCCCATCGTGCCGCCCATCGGCATGTCGCCGCCCGACGGCTCGGCCTCCTCTTCTTCCTCTTCTTCCTCTTCGTACTCATCAGGCTCGGAGTACGCGGCCGACTCGCCGTAGTCGTCCATATCGTCGTCATTGCGGGCATAGAGGGTCAGGTCGTCGAGCGTCATATGTCCTCCTGGTGAGCGGGGAGCCGGATGACAACCGGAACAGTCTACTCCAACCGAAACCGGCGCGGATTATAGCAACCGAAACCGGGCTGTCAACTTGCGCCGGGCTACTCGCCGGCGCGGATGACGAGCGTGTCACCCGGGCGTAACTTGGCGGAAAGATTGGGGTTATCGCGGCGCAGCGCTTCGACCGTGGTCCCGTAGGCGCTCGCGATCGACCACAGCGTCTCGCCCGCCTTCACGGTATGCATGCGGCTGCCACCCGCCGCTTCCTTGGTGGTCGCCTTCTTCGACTTGCCTTTCGACACCGGACGCGGGCTGCTGGACGCGAGCTCCGGATCGACCGGCTTGTAGATCAGCAGGACGCGGCCCTTGCGCAGGTCGTTGCCGCGCAGCCTGTTCCACTTCCGCAGCCGCTCGGCGGGGACGCCGAAATCGTCGGCCACCGAGAGCACGGTGTCGCCCCGGCGCACGCGGTAGCGGAACGGCTTTTTCGAGAAGGCCAGCGGCGCGCCGTCGGCGTAGCGGCTGTTGGCTGCGGTCACCGGGATGATCAGCTTCGCCTGCGTCCCGATCTCCTCGTCGTCGCCCATGCCGTTGGCTTCGGCCACCGCCTTGACGCTGGTGCGGTACTTCTTTGCGATGCCGGCCAGCGTGTCGCCGCTCTGCACCGTGTGGAAGCGCCAATACACGCGCTTGTCCACCGGGATGGCCGCGATCGCCTCTTCGTACTTGTCCTTGCTGCCGGCGGGCAGGCGCAGGTCGAATCCGCCTTCCTTGGGCGTGGTCATGCGCAGCAGGCTGGGGTTCAGGTCCTGCAGCGCGTCGACCGAGGCGTCCACCGCCTCCGCCACCAGCCGCAGGTCCACGGGATAATCGATGCGCACCACGTCCGCCTCGAGCGGCGGATCCGGGAGGATCTCCTGCAACCCGTACTGCGACGGGTTCTTCGCGATGATGGTCATCGCCACGATGATGGGCACGTAGTTCTTGGTCTCTTTCGGCAGGACGTTCCGCCGGTAGAGCTCCCAGAAATCCGCGTAGCCGGTGCGCTTCACCGCCTGCTGCACGTTACCCGGCCCGGAGTTGTAGGCCGCCATCGCCAGGTACCAGTCGCCGAACTGCTCGTAGAGATCCTTCAGGTGCCGCGCCGCGGCGCGCGTGGCCTTCTCCGGATCCTGCCTCTCATCCACCCACCAGTTGCGCTCCAGGCCGTAGCCCGAGGCGCGCGACGCCATGAACTGCCACATCCCGCGCGCGCCCGCGCGCGAAAGCGCCAGCGGATGGAAGCCGCTCTCCGCCTGCGCGAGGTAGATCAGGTCCTGCGGCACGCCTTCCTCGCGCAGCACGCGCAGGATCATGTCGCGATACCGCCCGGCGCGCACCCACGCCCGCTCCAGCGTGTTCCGCCCCTTCGTCGTGTTGCCGTAGAAGTTCACGTAGCCGGCGACTTCGTCGTTCATCACCAGCGGCAGGTCGGAGCGCGTGTTGCGCAACTCCTCCTCCGCCTTCGCCTTCACGTTGGGATCGACCGGGAACGTGACCTCGTTCGCCTCGTCGATCGGCGCGGGCTCAGCCTTCTGCTCGGTGAAGCCGTCGCCCTGCTTGAGCGCGACCATCTCGAGCTCATGGACGCCCTCCACCACCTTCTCGAACTCGCGCTCCAGTCGCTCGTCGGAGCGCACCGGCACCGGCGACTGCAGCAGCAGGTTCACCGCGCGGTCGAAGTTCTGCTTGGCCGCTTCCAGGTGCCCGGCCGCGTAGTTCTCCTTGCCCGCGTTGTATTCCTTCTCGACCGCCGCCAGCACCTGCTCCACGGGATCGACCTTGGGCTTCGGCGGCTCTTCGGCCTTCAGCTTGGGCGCCGAGGCGGAAGCCGCGGTGAGCGTGGGGGCGCTGGCCTGCGGCGGCGGGGCCGTCTTCGCGCGCCCGCCCTGCTCGCAGGAGGTCAGCAGCAGGGTCGCGCTCAACGGCAACAACAGCCAGGCTTGGCGAAGGCTCATAGGCGATTATCGAATGGCTTGGACCAGTGCGCGATTGCCGGGGCTGATTCCCATCGGGAAGAGACCCTATCCTCTATCGTTCCGGTTAGACGGTCAATCCTCGAAAACGCTTAGGCGCGGGCCAGCGCCTGCTCCAGGTCGGCGATCAGGTCTGCAGCATCTTCGATGCCCACCGAGAGCCGCACCGTTGCCGGGCCCACGCCCAGCCACTTCAGCCGCTGCGGCGGCGTGCCGTAGTGCGACGACAGCAGCGGGTACGACACCGTCGATTCCACTCCGCCCAGGCTGGTCGCCAGGTACCACAGCTCCAGCGCGTCGATGAAGCGCTCGGCCGCCTTGCCGCCGCCCTCGATCTCGAACGCCACCATCGCGCCGAACGCCGCCATCTGTCGCGACGCCACCTCGAATCCCGCATGCTCCGGCAGTCCCGGATACATCACCTGCTCGACCCCGGGGTGCGAATCCAGGAACTCCGCGATGGCCTGCGCGTTCTCGCACGCCTTCAGCACGCGGACCTCGAGCGTCTTCAGCCCGCGCAGCAGCAGGTACGACGCTCCCGGGTCGAGCGAGCCGCCGGTCGTGAGCATGATGTCGCGCGCCTTCTCGATCGTCTCTTCCGGACCGATCACGCACCCGGCCGTGAGGTCGCTGTGCCCGCCCAGGAATTTCGTCGCCGAATGCAGCACCACGTCCGCGCCGATGTTCAGCGGCTTCTGCAGGATGGGCGTGGCGAACGTGTTGTCCACCACCACCGGGATGCCGCGCCGGCGCGCGCGCCGCGCCAGGTCCTCGATGTCCACGCAGCGCAGCGTCGGGTTGGTCGGCGACTCCAGGAACAACATCCGTGTGCGCTTGCTGAAGTGCTTTTCGAGGCGGTCGAGCTCATGGAACGGCACGAAGCGCGTCTTGATGCCGAGCCGCGCCAGCACGGTGTCGGCAAGCTTGACCGTCCCGCCGTAGACGTCGAGCATCGAGACGATCTCGTCGCCTGCGCTGCAGTGCGCCAGGATGGCCACCAGGATGGCGGCCATGCCGCTGGCCGTCACCACGCAGCATTCGCCGCCTTCCAGCGCCGCCATCTTCTTCTCCGCCGCGACCGTGGTGGGGTTCGCGTAGCGCGTGTAGAGATAGCCCCTTTCCTTCTTCTCGGAGATGCGGCGCAGGTCATCGAGCTTCGGCAGCACGAAGACGGAGGTCTGCACGATCTCGGTCGTCAGCGGCGCCTTCTTGCCGTGGCGCTCCTCGCCTGCGTGGACGGCGTGCGTCGCGTCGCCGCGCCCGGCCTTGCGCGCTCTCGTGACCTTTCTAGGCATGGCGTGATTGTAAACGGCCTCGTCCCGCGCAAAAACAAGCGGGCTCCGGATCGCTCCGGAGCCCGTGAAGAAAGCACTCTTACCAGCTGATCTTCAATCCGAACTGGAACTGCCGCGGGTCGAACGCCGCCGTCGGCGTGCCGGCCGTGCACGAGCTGCTCGAGCACAGCGGGCTCACGTCGGCCACGTTGAAGCGGTTCACCAGGTTGAAGATGTCGGTGATGGCGTCCAGCTTCACGCGCTCGCCCAGGTGGAAGCGGCGCGCGACGCGCACGTCGTTGAACACCGTCATCGGCTTGTTGGCGGAGTTGCGGCCCAGGTTGCCGTCGAGCGCATCCAGGTCGATGTCACCGCCGCCCGCGATCAGGGCGTCGATGAAGCACGGCGTCTGGAAGAAGCCGGTCGGCGAGTAGGGCGAAGCCTGCGCCGGGAAGCCGCAGGTGTTCGTCGGAGTGCCCGCCGGCACGATGTTCGGACGCGCCGAGTTGGGCGCGAACTGGAAGTTCACCGGCTCCGCCGTCAGGATCGTGAACGGACGCCCCGATCCCACTTCGATGAGCGGCGCGATCGTCCAGTCGCTGAACACGTGCCCCCAGAAGCCTTCTCCCACCTTCCCGCTCTGGTAGACGCCGCTGATCACCAACCGATGGCGCTGGTCGAAGGTCGAGCTGGCGCGCTCGCGAGCCGGGAAGAAGCTGTTCTGCGGCGACAGCAACGACTGCAGGTCGGTCGAGTCGTCGATGGTGTGGGAGTAGGTGTACGACGCCAGCATCTCCCAGTGGTTGCCCATGCGCTTCTTCAGGTTGGTGGTCAGCCCGTGATACACCGAGCTGCCGTTCGAGTAGTTCGCCACCATGTCGCTGAACGGAACGCACTGCGGGCTGACGGCGCAGCTCGGCGCGTCGACCCCCAGCCCGACGCTGTTCAAGAACGGCGCCGCAAATCCCCCGCACGCTCCGAACACCGGGACCAGCGAAGGATTCAGGCCCGAGGGCCGGAAGAAGCTGGTCAGCGCCGCCGGATAGACACTGTTCGCCGGGTCGCACGTCGTAATGAACAGCGGGTTTGTCGGGAACGCCGGGTTCGCAAGACAGCCGGGGAAACCCCCGAAGTCAAACACGCAGGCCCGGAACCAGTTCTCCGCCAGCAGGTCGGTGCGCACCGGGTTGGCGTTGATCGGCCGGTTCAGGTGCGTACCGTGTGCGTAGTTGTAGCTCACGCCCAGCGACCAGTCGTGCCACAGCTCGCGCTCCACGCTCAGGCCCGCCTGCTGCGTGTAGGCGTGCTCGAAGTTGCCGCCCGTCGGGAAGCCGAACGGCTGCGAAAGCAGCGGCTGGAAGGCGGCGCCGAGGTAGTTCTGGTTGATGAAGGTCGAGCCGGCCAGGGCGCTGTCGAACTGCTGCTGGTCGGGCAAGTAGCCCATCGCACTGGCCGAACCCGGCGGCAGGCAGTTTGCTGTACCGAGGATGCCCTGGAACACGTTCGACGCGTTCAGGTTGAGCGGGCTGGCCGGCCCCGCCGCCGTGCACGGCGAGCCGCCGAACAGGATGAGTTGCGGCGTGCCGGCGCCGTCGGTCGCCGCCCCGAGGAACAGCAGGCCGAGCAGCGGGTTGTCGTAGAACATGCCGTAGCTGCCGCGGACCACCGTCTTGCCGTCGCCGAACGGATCCCACGCGAACCCGATGCGCGGCGCGATGTTGTCCGTGTCGGTCCGGAAGCCCTTCTGGATCCCGAGATAGCTGTAGGAATCGGCGGAGAGCGCGTTCGGGAAGCCGAAGTCGGGCGCAAACTCCACGTCGTAGCGCACGCCGTAGTTCAGCGTGAAGCGCGGATGCATGCGCCAGCTGTCCTGGATGAAGAAGCCCAGCGGCGTCACGCTGAACGACGCGTTCGGGTTGCCGATGCCCTGCACCATGGTGGAGGGCAAGCCGAAACCGTAGGCCTGCACTGGCGACATGCCGGCGCACAACGCGCCACAGGCCCCGAAGCCGAACTGCGACCGCGACAGCGCGCCGAAGTTGTACACGTTGCCGAAGTTCAGGAAGAAAGCGGCGTCGATCGGGATGTGCTGCACGTCGCCGCCGAACTTCACCGTGTGGTTCCCCAGCACCCAGGAGAAGTTGTCGGAGAACTGCCAGCGCTGCTCCAGCCGGTCGACGGGAGAGAACGGCTCGCGTCCGGTGAAGGCGAAGCCCGCGATGTTCGCGGCCACCCGGCTGCCTTCCGCGATCTCGTGGTTGAAGTCGTAGAGCAGGTCGCGCCGCCCGTATTGGAAGCGGAACTCGTTCACCTTGTTGTCGCCGATCAGCCAGGTGTCCTGCGCCGTCAGCGTCACGTCGTCATATCCCTGCTCCGAGGTGCGCGAGAACGCGTTCTGCCCGAAGTTCTGGTTCTGCGCGTTCACCTGCACGCCCGTCAGGGCGGAAGGTGAGTAGTTGATGCGGAACAGCATGTTGTTGTTGTTGGTGAAGCGGTGGTCCAGGCGGAACGACAGGACCGTGGTGTCTTCGAACACCGGGTAATTGCCGCGCTGGAACATCAGCGGCGAGAATTCACCCGGCAGGCCGTTGCAGAGCAGGTTGGCCGCATTGCAGCTCGAGGCGAACTGGTTCGTCAATGGCGATGGCGACAGTGCGCCCAGACCCAGGCCGCCCGCGAAGGCGCCGGTCGTTCCGATCAGCGTCCCGTGCAGCGCGATGGCGGACGCCGACCCGACAATAAAACCGTATTGCTGCCGCGTCGCCGCCGGGAGCAGCGCGTTTGCCAGTGTGGCTGCCTGCGCCGGCGTCACCTGGATGACGATCGAACCGGCCGGCTGGCCGTACAGGGCCGACACGTCGTCCGTGATCAACCCAAAGCAGCTCGTGGTCCCGCTGCAGTCGGCGCCGACCGTCGAGAAGCCCGTCTCGTGCCGCTGCGTCGTCTCGACCGAGAAGTAGTAGAACGTGCGGTCCTTCTTGATCGGGCCGCCGAACGCGATTCCGCCCTGGAAGCGCGTGTAGGCCGGGTCTTCGATGTTGGTGAACGGGTTGTCGGCCTGGATGTAGCGGTTGCGCAAGTAGCCGAACGCCGAGCCGTGGAATGCGTTCGTGCCCGACTTGGTGATGATGTTCACCACGCCGCCCGAGGCGCGCCCATACTCCGCGTTGTAGCCGTTGGTGATGATCTGGAATTCCTGCACCGCTTCCTGCGAGACCGTCGACCGGATGCCCTTCACCGACTCATCCACGTTGTCGGCGCCGTCGAGGTTCACCAGGTTGCCGCGGGCGCGCTGCCCGCTGAAGTTCAGCCCGGAAGTCGGCGCCGCTCCGATGGAGGGCGCGGTGTCGCGGTAGATCTGCGAATCGGTGAGCGAGAAATTGATGTAGTTGCGGCCGTTGATCGGCAAGTTCTCAATGCGCTCCTGCCCGATGGTCGTCGTCTGCGACGTGCGCTGCGTCTCGATCAGCTCGGCTTCCGCCGAGACCGTGACCGTCTCGCTGGTGGTTGCCACGGTGAGCGCGACCGGTAGCTCGGCCGCCTGGCCGATCGTCAGCACCACGTTCTTCGAACTCCACGTCGCGAATCCTGGCGCTTCGACCGTCACGGTGTATGGCCCCGGAGCCAGTCTCAGGATCTGGTATTCGCCGTTGGCGTCGGTGATCGCGGTGCGGTCCTGGCCGCGCTGCTCGTCCCTCACCGTGACCTTCGCCCCGGTGACCAGCGCGCCCTTCGGGTCGCGCACCAGGCCGTGGAGTTGCGCCGTGGAGACGTCCTGCGCCGGGGCGCTCCACACCAGAAGCATCAGCACACACATCAGACTCGCGAATCGGTATGCCATTTTCATCGCTCCAACCCTCAAAAGGCGCGGCTGCGCCCGTCTACCGACACTGGGAAGAATTGGCCACTTGTATACCAGCGGGTACTCGCGTGGCAAGGAGATAAGCGGCGGAACGTTGCTTAGTCCTAACGGCCCTGCCGGCGAGCGGTTAGACGTGGATGCCGGAGGCTTCGGTAGCGGCGTTCTTGTGCGCCCAGGCCATGCGTGGCGTGTTGTGGGCGATCCCGAAACGCCCCTTCGCGTCGAGCAGGATCATGCCGCCGTGTCCGTTCAGCCGCGACTTCAGGTAGGTGATGGCCGCGGGCGCGGCCATGTCGGGCGGCTTGCCGGCGGCGACCAGGTCCGCCGCCCACTTCGCTAGCACGAGTTTCATCATCGGTTCGCCCCAGCCTGTGGTCGAGGCCGCCGCGCTCAGGTTGTCGGCATAGCAGCCGCATCCGATGAGCGACGAATCCCCCACCCGCCCCGGCGCCTTGTTCAGGATCCCGCCGGTCGAGGTGGCCGCCGCGATGTTGCCGTTCGCGTCCAATGCCACGGCACCCACCGTGTCGTGGGACAGGTCCGCGGTGAACAGTTCCTGGTCGCAGTCCTGCGTGGGATTGGCCTGGAACTCGCGCAGCCGCTTCACCTCGCGCTCGACCACCATTTCGGCGTTCTTGCAGAGCTGGATGCCGTGCTCTTGCGCGAAGCGCTCCGCGCCTTCGCCTACGAAATACACGTGCGGGCTCTCGTCGAGCACCTTGCGCGCCGCGCGGATCGGGTTGCGGATGTGCTCCACGCAGCCCACGCCGCCGGCGCGCAGCGTGTTGCCGTCCATCAGGAGGGCGTCGAGCTGCACCCGGCCGTCGCGCGTCAGGAAGCTTCCCTTGCCCGCGTCGAAGGTCTCGTCGTCTTCCATCAACGCGACCGATTCTTCCACCGCATCGACCGCGCTGCCGCCGCGCTCGAGCGCGCGCCAGCCCGCCGCCATCGCGGCGCGCACGCCGCGCAGGTGCGCTTCGACCATGTCGTCAGGGATCGCCCACGCGCCGCCGTGGACCAGGATGACGGGGGAGCTCAAGCGAGCCTCGGGAGTGAGCGCGCGTTCACGGATGCAATCGTAAATCGCCGACCGGCAATCGGCAATCAGTCGAGATACTTGATGAACACTACTTCGTTCTGCTGCTCGTTGTAGAGCAGCTCGTCCACGATGGAGCGCGTGAGCAGCAAGCCGAAGCCGCCGGCGCGCAAGCCCTTGGCCTCGCGGATCTCCATGTGGTGCACCGGGTCACCGGGCGGATTGCAGCACGCGGCGTGGTCGAGCTCCTCGAACTTGAAGCCCGCGCCGGGGTCCGAGATGCGGTACAGCAGCATGCGCTTGGTGCGCAGGTACGAGATGCGCACGCGCAGCGACGGGTCGAGCTTGCCGCCCCACTCCACGGCGTTGAGCAGCAGCTCGCGGAACGCCTGCCCGACGTTCGTGCGCGTTTCCTGCGGCAGGTCGCTCTTCAGCTGCTGCATGAATTCATGGATGCGCTCGGCCGACTCCCGCTCGCACGGCAGCGACAGCTCCACCCAATCCGGCCGCGCCGAAAGCACCTCGATGCCCGGCGCGTCCTCCGGCATGGCCGCAGCCTTCGCGACCACCGTGACCACGTCCAGCGCCGAGAACGGCTTCGCGATGCACTGGTAGACCTGCTCGCGCACCGCCGTCAGCAGCGTCTCCGGGCGGTTGTCGCCGGTCATCACTACCACGCGCGGCTTGACCGCGCGCGTGCGCAGCTGCGAGAGCACCTCGAGGCCGTTCATCTTCGGCATCCAGACGTCGAGCAGCATCACGTCGAACTTCTTCTTCTTCAGCTGCGCGAGCGCTTCCTTGCCGTCCTCGGCGGTAGTCACCGACATGCCGGCGCGGTCGAGCGCTTTCGTCAGGATGCGGCGAAGGGGAGCTTCGTCGTCGACGACCAGGATCTTTTTAGCTTTGGGTGCGGCAGCGCGACTCATGCTGTTCTTGGTGGGGGAGCCCGATTATAGACGCGGTTGCGAAGTTCCGAACGGAAAAGCGCTCACTTGGCTGCCAGCGGCTCCGCCGTGCTCGGCGCCGCGGCCGGGTTCGCCGGCCCTGCCTCCGGCTGCCCGGCTTCCAGTCTCCGGCTGCGCGAGTAGGTGTAGGCGATGCGGTGGATGACGGTGATGGTGGACAGCACGGCCAGCACCCACAGGACCGGCGCCATCTTGTTGAAGAGCGCTCCGATGATGATGAGCACGATGCGCTCGGGCCGCTCCATGAATCCGACCTTGCACGTCCCGATGAGCGACTCCGCCCGCGCCCGCGTGTAGCTCACCATCACCGAGGTCACCATCACCAGCGCGGTGAGCACGAGGTAGAAGAAGCGGTTGGCGCGGGCGTAGAACACCAGCAGGCCGAAGAAGAGCGCAACGTCGCTGTAGCGGTCGATGACGGAATCGAAGAACGCGCCGAACTGCGTGACCTGTCCGGTGGCGCGCGCCACCCGGCCGTCGACCATGTCGAAGATGCCGGCGCCGATGATCACCAGCCCGGCGTAAAGGAACATCCGCTGCTGCGTCTCGCCGGTCGCGAACCCGAACAGCAGCGCCGCCCCGATGTTGATCACCAGCCCCACGAACGTGAGCACGTTGGGCGAGATCTTGGTGAGCGCCAGGCCGCGCACGATCGCGTACAACAGTACGCGGCACGCCCGCCCGAATGCTCCGGTCCAGCTCATCTACGCCTCTGCCTCGTCGTGGATGGTCGCCAGCTTCAGGATCTCCAACTCGCGCTTGCCGGTCGGCGTCTCGACCGTCACCTCGTCGCCCACCTTCTTTCCCATCAGGCTCCGCCCGATGGGCGAGGTCGTCGAGATCAGGCCCTTCGTGACGTCGGACTCTTCGCTCGTCACCAGCTTGTATTCGATCTCTTCGTCCTTGGTCGAGTCGTAGACCTTCACCGTCGACCCGAACGCGACCTTGTCTTTCGGGATGTTGGTCAGGTTCACCAGCGAGAGCTCGCCCATGCGCTTCTTGAGCTGCCCCAGCCGGGCGCGGACGAACTCCTGCCGCTGCTTGGCCATGTGGTACTCGGCGTTCTCGCTCAGGTCTCCCATCGCGACCGCCTTCTTCAGCTCCTTGGGGAGCTCATGGTTCAGCTCGTGCTCGAGCGTCTTGATCTCGTCCTCGAGCTTTTTCCAAACGTTCTGCGTCATCTTCGGCTTCGGTTCCTGCTCTCGGGGGTGTTGCGGTAGGTGCCGGCCGCGACCAACCCAGCCGGGCAAGTCGCTCTCTTCTATAGATAGGGATTATACGCCACGGATCCACGCTTCCCGCCGCGGCGGGTTATTAACCTGTGACCTCGACCGTGCTGGCGGGCAAGAACTTAGCGCGTTTTCGCGCCGGTCCGGAGATCGCTCAGGTTGTCTTTTCCACAACCCCGTCGTATACTAACGACTAAGCTGCTTCCCCCGAAACGCCCCCACCACCCAAAGGGTGCCCTGCATGAGTAGCAACAACGGGTTTCAGATCGGCGACAAGGTCGTTTACCCCAACCACGGTGTCGGTGTCATCGAGCAGATCTCCAGCCGGACCATCGGGCCTACCGTCGAGAAGTTCTACCTCCTGAAGATCAAGTCCTCCAGCCTCAAGGTCATGGTGCCCTTCCACAACGTGGAGAGCGTCGGCCTCCGCCGCGTCGTCCGCAACGGCGAGATCCAGAAGATCCTCGACTTCCTGACGGACGGCAAGTGCCTGAACAACGCCGACTGGAAAGACCGTTTCAAGGAGAACTCCGACCGCATGCGGACCGGGTCGCTCCTGGAAGTCGCCGGCGTGCTCAAGAGCCTGCTCATCCTGAACCGCACCAAGCCGCTCAGCTTCCGCGAGAAGAAGATGCTGGAGCGCGCCCGCTACCTGCTCGTCAGCGAGCTGGCGATGGCCAAGAACCTGGAAGAGCAGATCGTCGAGGACATGCTCACCAAGTCGCTCTCCAAGGCCAAGCTGAAGTTCCCCGAGGCGACGGCAGCCGAGAACTAAGAGTTCACGTCCCATTCATGACGGCCGGGCACAGCGCCCGGCCGTTCTGTTTTCAGTGCCGGCTGAAGAAGTCCACGATGAGTTCGCTGGCGTCGATGTCGCGGTTCAGCGTCCCGACGGAGCTCTGCGGCGCCGCGCGGCGAACGATCACCAGTGCGGCGGGAGAAGCGCTGATCACAACATCGCGGTCAGCGGCTCGAACCTTCCCTTCCACTCGCGCGGGTCATCGCCCCGGCGCGCGAACGCGTGGCGATAGACCGCGTCATAGCGGCGCGCGACCGCTTCGGGCGATCGCGTCTCTTCCAGGAAGGCGCGCGCGGCGTCTCCCAGCGAGCGCCGAAAATCCGCGTTGCGCGCCAGGAACGCGCCGCGGTTCGCCAGGTCGCGCGCATTGCCGGGCTTGTACCACAGGCATCCGCGGCCATCGGGCGAGATGTCGCGGTTGGCGGCGCCATCCGCCGCCAGCACCGCGCGTCCCTGGCGCATGGCCAGCAGCATCGCGTCATTCGGCTCGTCCCCCGACGCGGCGGCGCAGAGCACCACGTCCGCCGAACGCAAGACCGCGTGGTGCTGCGCGCCCGGCACGGCGCGGGCGCTCACGCCCGCCGCCGCGAGCTTCTCGCGTAAGCTGGCAGCGGCCTCGCCACTCTCGGGCAACAGCACCTTTGTCTCCGGCACCTCGGCCACGATCTGCACCAGCGCGCTCAGCAAGGCATCCAGCTCTTCGGGCATGACCTCGGCTGCGTACAGCTCGACCGGGTCGCTCGCCGGCCCAAGGCGATCGCGCCCGCCCGTCGTGGGCGCGTCTTCGCGCGGCAAGGCTTCCGGCACCACGAACAAGTGCTCCGCCGGCGCGCCTCGCTCCAGCGCCTTCGCGCGCTGCGACGTCCGGTGGACCACGACCGCTTCCGCGCGCGCCAGCACGAACTGCTCCGCCACCCGCAGCGACCGCGCCAGCCACTGCTGGTCGGCTTCGGCGTCTTGCTCCACAAAATCGCTCAGGTCGTACACCACCACCGGCCAGTTCCGCACGCCGCTCATCCCCGCCGCAAAGCAGTGCGCGTGCACGATCTCCATCGCCGCGGCTGCGCCGCAATCGCCCAGCGACTTCCGCCACTGCCGCACCTCTTGCCACGTGCCCAGCAGCGAGACGCTCCGCTCCTCCTCGTCGCGCTCGCGCAGGTAGAGCTCGATCGAGCCATAGCCCGCCGGCGTCACCAGCACCGGCCGCATCCCCAGCCCGCGCTGCGCCTCCGCCAGTTCCAGCACCTGGCGCACGTCGTCGGTCGCGTGCATCACGCTCCACGGGCGCACCGGACCGCTGCTCGCCGCAACAACCGGTATTTCCTGCGTCAGCACGGAGCCCGCACGCGTCATGAGACCTCCCGCTTCGCTTTGCGCGCCAGGTCGGAGTACAGCAGGACCTGGTTGCGGCCGGCGGACTTCGCCGCGTACAGCGCGGCGTCGGAATATTCGATCAGGTCGCGCTTGAACTGCGCATCGCTGTCGAAGATCGCGATCCCGATGGAGATCGTCAGCCGCTCTACCGCGTTCGCCGAGCCTGCGAAGAAGCGCGACTGCTCCACCGCCTTGCGCAGGCGTTGCGCCACGAACAACGCGCCGTCCGCCGTCGTCTCTGGCAGGATGATCACGAACTCCTCGCCGCCGTAGCGCGCCACCGTGTCGATCTCGCGCATGTCCTTCATCAGGATGGCGGCCACGTCCCGCAGCACCTGGTCGCCCACGTGGTGGCCGTAGGTGTCGTTGAGCTGCTTGAAGTGGTCGATGTCCACCATCAGCAGCGCGAGCTTCCCGCGCTTGCGCTCCGCGCGCTTGATCTCCAGGTCGAGCTGCTGCTCGAAGTAGCCGCGCGTCTTCAGCCCCGTCAGGTAATCGGTGAACGCGAAGCGTAGCAGGCCTTCGTTGGCGTATTCGCGCGTGAGCTGGTTCTCCGCCACCAGCGCCAGCACCCACAGCAGCTGCGCGTCCTCCTGCGTGAAGGCCGCGTGGCGCCGGGCGAACAGCTGGATCGACCCCATCACCTGGTTCGAGACGAACAGCGGCACCACCACGCCCGACTCGCAGCCGATCGATTCCAGGAAGGCGTCCGCCTGCAGGTTGGCGCCGTGCTGCACCAGCAGCGGACGCGAGTACTTCGCCGCCCAGAAGTTCAGGATGTTCCCGCGCCCGTAGGTCTCGGGCGCCAGGTCGTCGAAGCCCCGCGCCGTCCGCGGCTCGACCTTCTGGTCGTCCTCTTCCCAGAAATAGACCAGCGCGCGGTCGAAGGGCGCGATCTCCCCGGCGAAATCGCACAGCATGTTCAGCGTCGCCTCGAGCTGCATCTGCAGCCCGGTCAGCATGCTCAGCCGCAGGATGACGTTCATCTCCCGCCACCGCCGCTCGACGGTGGTCTGGGGCAGCTCGGAGAAGACTTCGACGACAAGCCGCTCCGGCGATACGCTGTCGCGATCGGAAACCATTGAGTTGAGCAAGGGGGAGCCAGGGACGAAAGACGGAGCGCTCCGCCCTGATGAGAAGCAAGCGCTCTGCCACTTGGCTCCCGGCGGCGCGCTGCAAAGTCTTGTGTTATCTGCCGGTTAGATCGGCGGCGGTCGCCGCCCACGCTTTCCGCTTGGCCCGCGCCGCCTCTGGTGGGAATCCGGCAACCCTGGTGCGGTATCCGGATGCCAACTGCGTTTCAAAAGGTGACTTGCTGAATCATGGCTCATTGACGCCGCTGATTCCTTGTCGGTTGCATTTGCTTTGGTGCAACACTCGTACTAGGATGGGAGAGGTTCTGGACGCTTCGGCCCCCACCGCAGCGCCTCACATCAACGCAGTAAAAGCCCTTAAGTACCTTCCACAACTGACGGCCCCAACCAGCTGACGGTCTGCCGTGGGCGGACTCGCGTCAGCCATGACTTCGGAGACGCTGACATGGCATGGTACGCATACTGCATCACTGAGCAGCAGGCTTTTCAGGGCACTTCCCGCGCACGTCGTCCCTTCGTGATCCCCGGCATCAGCGGCATCGGCGGCGCCAAGGTCTTGGGTTATCCCTCCGGCGAATTCGCGGTCATCGTCAGCGAGTACACGCGCAACGGCGCTCTCGACCAAAAAGCCATCCTCGAGCACGCCCGGGTCGTCAGCGAATGCTTCCGCAACACCACCGTCCTGCCCTTCCGCTTCGGCACCGTCTTCGATCGCGACGAGGATCTCCGCAAGGCCGTCCGCGCCAATCGCAAGGCGTTCACCGCGAGCGTCAGCAAGCTCAAGGGCAAGGCCGAGATGCACCTCAAGCTCCTGGTGAAAGACGGCTCGCTCATGCGCATGATGGACGATGTCGAGCTCCCCATCGCCACCGGCGGCGCTTATCTCACCAAGCTCCGCGAGAAGGCCACCAAGCAGCGCGAGCGGCTCACCAAGGCCCGCGCCCTCTCCGTCCAGGTCCAGAAGCTGCTGCGCCCGCTCGAAGCCGAAGTCTGCTGCAAGAAGGTCGACGCCGGCGGCATGCTCATCGACATCGCGCACCTCATCGACCACGACTCGGTCGAGAAGTACCAGACCCGCTACTCCAGCGCTCAGCAGAAACTGAAAGATTGCCAGATCACCGTCAGCGGCCCCTGGCCGCCCTACCACTTCATGCCTGGCAAGCTGCGCAGCGTCCCCAACAGCTAAGCAGCCGGAAACACCAACGGCGCGGCCTCGGCCGCGCCGTTATCGTTGCTCGCTCCCCTAATCTTTCGGCACCGGCGGCGGGCCCTCCGGCACGTACGGCTTGTAGACGAAGCCCTTCGTCTGCTCCGCGAACTCTTTCTTGATGGCCTCGCGCGCCGCCGGCTTCTCGTAGAGGTCCACTGCGGTCGCGGCCAGCACCTTCGCCGCGTACATCATGCCCTTGTG
Organism: Terriglobales bacterium; assembly: GCA_035457425.1. Taxonomy (NCBI): domain Bacteria; kingdom Pseudomonadati; phylum Acidobacteriota; class Terriglobia; order Terriglobales; species Terriglobales bacterium. The sequence continues at coordinate 3,485 of DATIBR010000025.1, read as the reverse complement.
GCCGATCGACATGCCCGAGGTCGCCACCACCGGCCAGCCGTGCCACGGCGCGCCGTCGGCAGCGGTCGTGATGGAGAAGTGCAGCGTCGGCACGTTCCAGCTCACGTCGCCGACGTCGGTCGAGCCGCCCTCGGCCGGCGGGTTCGGATCGAACTTCTTGATCTCGCCCAGCAGCCCGACCTGCTTCACCCCCGTGTTCGCCTGGATCTGCTTCGCAAACGCCTGCTCCTCGTCGGTGAACTTCAGCGGGCCGAGCCACTGCATGTTCTCGTAGAGCAACCGCTCCCCGTTCATGTTGACCAGCCGCTCGTAGTCGCCCGCCTGTACGGTGATCTTCGATTCCACGCCCGCGATCAGCGCCGCGCCCTGCGCCATCTTCTGCACACGCGCGAACATCTCGTCCATGCGCTCGCGCTTGGTGTCGCGCAGCCACAGCCACAGCTTGGCGTACTCCGGCACGACGTTCGGGACATCGCCGCCCTTCACGATGACGTAATGCATGCGGCTGGTCGGCTGGATGTGCTCGCGCATCATGTTCAGCCCATGCGTCATCGCCTCCAGGCCGTCGACCGCGCTGCGCCCGTTCCACGGATCGAAGGCCGCGTGCGCCGCCTTCCCCTTGAACTCCACGATCATGTCGATGATGGCCTGGCCGCCGCCGGTGTCGGCGCTGTTCTCCGTCGCCGGATGCCACGCCAGCACCACGTCCACGTCCTTGAACAGCCCTTCCCGGACCATGTACACCTTGCCGCCGACCGCCTCTTCCGCCGGCGTGCCGTAGTAGCGGATCGTCCCCTTCAGCTTGCCGGCCTCGATCATCTGCTTGATCGCGACCGCCGCGCCCATCGAGGCGGAACCCAGCAGGTTGTGGCCGCAGCCGTGCCCCGGCGCCCCCGGCGCCAGCGCCTCCTTCGTGCTCGAAGCCTTCTGCGAGATGCCCGGCAGCGCGTCGTACTCGCCCAGGATGCCGATGACCGGCGCGCCCGAGCCGTAGCTCGCGACGAACGCCGTTGGCATGCCCGCCACGCCGCGCTCCACCTGGAAGCCCTGCTGCTCGGCGTAGTCGGCCATCTCCTTGGCGGAACGCTTCTCGCGCAGCGCGGTCTCGGCGTAGCCCCAGATCGCGTCGCTCACCTTCACCAGGCCGGCTTCCTGCTTCTCGACCAGCGCGACCGCTTCCTGCTTCTTGGCGAGCGCCGGATCGGCGGGCGCGGCCTTCTTCTTCTGCGCGACCGCGTGCGGCGCGAGCGACACCAGAACCAACAGCGCTGCGGCAAGACCTTGCCAACGGCTCATTGCTTCACCTCGGGTGGAGTGCGACGCAACAAGCTATCAGAACTGCTCGTTTAATGTCGCGCCCGCACTAGACGTTTCTCCTGCTCCCGGCATCACACTTCAGAGCTGCTGCACGACCACGGCTGTTCCCCTATGGTCAGCGCCAAGCCCAAGATCCTCGTCGTCGACGATGAGCCCAACGTGCTGCTCACGATGGCGGCCATCCTGCAGCAGGAGGGCTACGACGTCGAAGAAGCCCCCAGTGGCCGCGCCGCCCTCGACGCGCTCGCCCAGCGAAGCTTCGACCTGGTCCTGACCGACCTCAACATGCCCGGCGTCGACGGCCTGGCGGTGCTCGAAGCCGTGCAGAAGCACGCGCCTGCCACCGTCACGCTCGTCATCACCGGCTACGCCTCGGTCTCGACCGCGCTCCGCGCCTTGCAGCTCGGCGCCTATGAATACCTGCTCAAGCCCACCGAGATCGAGGACCTGAAGCAGTCGGTCCGCCGCTCGCTCGAGCGCAAGCGCCTCTCGGAGATCGACACGCTCTATCGCGTCGGCCAGTCGCTCGGCCAGGCGCCCGACGTCCCTGCCATCTGCGGCATCGTCGCCGACGCCATCCGCGGCGTCCTCCATCTGAAGCACGCCGACATCATCCTGCCCGGCCGCGAGAGCGACTGCGCCCGCCCGTCGCTGGCGGACCTGATCAAGCGCAACGACGTGCGCAGCGAGTTGGAAGCGGGCAACGTCATCACCTCGCTGACCTCGCCGCCGCTCGCCGCCGCCGCCGCCCAGCTCAGCTGTTCTGCCATCGCCATGGTCCCCGGCCTGGTCGGGCGACGCCTGGTCTGCGTGCTCGTCGCCGACAACAACAGCCAGGGGTTTGACTTCCACGCGTCGTCCCTCCGCTTCCTGCAAGGCCTGGCCTCGCAGACCGCGCTCGCGCTTGAGAACGTTTCCCTCATCGCCGAGCTGCGCCGCAACAACGAAGAGCTCGCGCACGCCAACGCCAAGCTACGGGAGCTCGATCGCCTCAAATCCCAGTTCCTCAGCGTCGCCACCCACGAGCTCCGCACGCCGCTTTCCATCATCCTCGGCTACACCTCGATGCTCAGCGAGTCGCTCGACGAGCGCCTCTCCGGCGAGGAGCGCCAGAGCTTCGCCGAGTCGATCGCCGCCTCCCAGCGCCTCATCCGGCTGGTGAATTCCATGCTCGACATCACCCAGATCGAGGCCGGCCGCATCGCGCTGCACTTCGAGCGCATGGACCTCCGCCAGGCCGTCCAGCAGTCGGTCGCGTTCTTCGGCCAGGAGGCCCAACAGCGGAACGTCACGCTGCGGACCGAGCTTCCCATGCGGCTCCCCAAAGTCCAGGCGGACGCCGAGCGCGTCCAGCAAGTCCTCATCAACCTCATCGGCAACGCGCTCAAGTTCACTCCCGCCGGCGGCAAGATCACGGTCGCGCTTCGTGCCGTGGTCGGCGGCAACGTGGAGCTCGAGGTCGCCGACACCGGACCCGGCATCGCCCTCGAAGACCAGGCGCTGCTCTTCCAGGAGTTCACGCGCATCGGCCGTCGCAGCCGCGAGCATGGCGCCGGCCTGGGGTTGGCCATCACGCGCCGCATCGTGGAAGCCCACGGCGGCACGGTCCGCGTCCAGAGCCGTCCCGCGAAGGGCGCCAAGTTCATCGTCAGCCTACCGGGGGAGGCGGCAGCGACCGGTAAGACAGCTGTATCTGCTTAGAAGCGCCACAGTTAAGTGGCTATTGGGATTCCACTTTTAAGAACTAGGGTACAATGTGGGCCTCGCGTCGGCGGGGTGCTTGGATACAAATCCTCGTGATTCGGACAGCCGCTACCAAGGATTTGCATCCAACTACTTCTACCGGCGGCGTGGCGCTCGCCCGACGCAGGACCCGCCGGTTCGGTCTTTGGAGGTTCCCCTGGTGACGGCCCCCCTGAAGCTGCGCGTGATGATCGTCGACGACGACCAGTCGATGGCGCGCTATCTCAGCACCTACCTGGCGAAGCGCTACGACGTCTCCACCGTCGGCAGCGGCGAAGAAGCCATTCGCATGTTCCGCGTGTACGACCCCGCACTCGTGCTGCTCGACATGGCCATGCAGGGACTGACTGGCATCGAGACGCTGGAGCGCATCAAGCAGATCAAGCCCGAGGTCGCCGTCATCGTCATCTCCGGGCAGAACGACC
>DATIBR010000024.1 GCA_035457425.1 Terriglobales bacterium | reverse complement strand
CGCGATTTCTCCAGCTTGGCGTTGGCGTCGGCAAAGCACGCGCCGCACTCGCCCGACCCGGCGCAACGCGAAGGGATCATCGGCTGCCCCGGCGGCTCGTAATTCGGCTGCACCGCCGCTTCGCGCGGGTCGATCAGCCCGAACTCCTCCAGGAACGCCAGGATCAGCTTGGTGTTGGTGACGAACTGCCCCGCCATCTTCCCGGCCGACGAGAGGTAACCCGGCGGCTTGCCCGGCTCTTCCGGCTTGTCGTCCGGATGCGGCACCTTGATCGCCTCGGGATCGACCTTGATGCCCATCTTCTCCAGCGTGTCGAGCTGCTCGCGCAACTGGTTGATGCGCTCGTTGACCGCCTTCCACACGTCTTCTTTCGTGACGTTCTTGGGCGTGAGATCGAGCGCAGAGTCTTGCGAACTCCCCGGACGCACCAGCAGGAAGCACAGGATGAGCGCCGCCGCCGTGCCTGCTCCCTTCCCGCGCTGGCGCCATAGCACGATGATCAGCACGACCAGCGCGACGAAGATCAAGGCGAGCAGGATCTGGGTGGGCCCAATCGCATAAAAAACACCATCTGTTTTCTGCTCTGCCTTCCCGGCCCCTGCCCCGCTCGTCCCCGTCTGCGCCGGCGGCGTCAGCGCCACGCCCGCCACCAGCGGCGCGCCCTGCGCGTCGATGGGCACGAACGCCGTCGGCGTCGGCACCACCACCGTCGGGCCCACCCACGTCATCAGCTGGTACTTCGCGCCCGCCGGGCCGCTCACCTGCAACTGCACCGACTCCGCGGTGCGGAACTTCGCCGTCACCGCGCCGTTCGCCTCGGTCTCCTTCGCGAACAGCGCGTGCTCCGGCGAGTCCTTATAGATGGCCAGTTTCAGCTTCTTCGCCGCGTCCTCGCTTGCCAGCGTGATCGCGATCGGCTGCATGATGTCGATCTGGTCGATGACGAAGCGCACGCCCTGCTCGTTCGTCATCCCGCCCACGATCGAGAGCTTGCCCGCCCGCACCCGCTCGTCGGCCTTCGGCTCGATCTCCCAGCGCCGGTTCTGCGCCACCGCCACCGTGGCCAGCAGCAACACCCAGACCGCGATCCGCTTCGTCATGGCGCGCTCCTCGACAGAAGATGGCCAGCGAACCTATGCCCGCCGCCCGTTCAAGTCAACATGAAGTTGGGTAGGCGCCGGCGACTCGCCGGCGCATGGAAAAAGGGCCGCCCGCCGTAGCGGACGGCCCTCTACTTCAGCCAGATCGAACTATGCGGCGCGGTCGCGGTCCACGCGCTCCACGCGGTCTGTGCGGTCGACGATCACGCTGTCCGAGCGCCCGCGGCCGACCAGCCCGAAGATCAGCGCCAGCACCACCGCCACGCCGATCAGGACCCACACTAGCGGCACCCCGCCGCCGCCGCGGCGCGCGGGCGCCGAGGTCTGACCCTGGGTCGGTGCGCTCGTATCCGAAGTCGCCTGCGCGTTGCTGCCCGCCGGCTGGCCGCCCGACGTCTGGTCCTGCGGCTGCTGCGGCGTCGTGGTCTGCGTGCCGCTGGGTTGCGACTGCTGCGGCGCCTGCTGCGGCTGCGCCTGCGTCGTCGACGACGAGCTTTGGCTGCTGCTCTGTGCCATCGCCACGCCCACGCTCAGCGCGCACACCAGCAATAACATCCATGTCCGGTTCATAGGCCCTCCCTGAGATCCTCCATAAGTAGAGCCTTCCTCTCGCGCCGCGCGTTGTCCCGCCATCGCGCTGCTCACCTCCAGCAGCTCCCACCAGAGTTCCAGCGGCGCGAACTCGGGCGTGCCCGCCCGACTTTTTAGGATTGCGGTTTTTCAATCTGCAATCGACAATCTGCGATCGACGATCCCTATGCTCTTCGCCAAGCGCGTCTTCCTGTTCGCCGGTATCTGGGGACTGCTGGTCATCGTCCCCGGCTTCTTCAACGAGCCCTTCGTCGCCCAGACGCAGCCGCCGCCCATCACGCATCCCGAGTATTTCTACGGCTTCTACACCACCGCGCTGGCCTTCCAGGTGCTGTTCCTGCTGATGGCGCGTGACCCTGTGCGCTACCGCGCGCTCATGCCCGCCTGCATGCTGGAGAAGTTCGGCTTCGTCATCGCCGCCGCGGTGCTGTGGGGTCTCGGCCGCATCCCGCAGCTCATCGTCTTCTTCGCCTTCACCGACCTGGTTTGGGGCGCGCTCTTCGTTCTGGCATACAGGAAGACGCCGAAGCAGCCCGCCTGACCGTTTAGGGTTGCGGTTTCCCAATCGACAATCGACAATCTGCAATCATCGATGTCTTTATCCGTCGTCCTGGTCACGAAGAACGAAGAGGCGAACCTCGGCCGCACCCTGGAGAGCATCAAGTGGGCCGACGAGCTCATCGTCGTCGACTCCGGCTCCACCGACGCCACCGTCGCCATCGCCCGCGCCTACGGCGCCAAGGTCTTCGCCGAGGACTGGAAGGGCTACGCCGCGCAGAAGAACTCCGCCCTCGACAAGGCCACCTGCGACTGGATCCTCGCGCTCGACGCCGACGAAGTCGTCTCCCCCGGGCTCGCCCGCGCCATCCGCCGCCTCATCGGCACGCCCGAAGGCGTCGAAGACGTCCGCTCGCTCTCCGAGACCCTGGCCATCAGCTTCGCCGACCGCCGCTTCCTGCGTAGCCTGCTCAAGCAGTCCGACACCGCCTTCCAGCAGGCCCCCGACCCCCGCGCCGCTTTCGTCGCGTACCGCATCCCCTTCAAGCATCACTTCAAGGGTAAGTTCCTCCGCTTCGGCGGCATGTATCCCGACAAGAAGATCCGCCTCTTCCGCCGCGGGCACGGCCGCTTCAAGGAGCGCGCCGTCCACGAATCCGTCGAAGTCACCGGCGGCGCCATCGCCTCGCTCCACCAGCCCATCCTGCACTACGCCTACCCGTCGCTCGATTTCTACCTCGCCTCGATGGAGCGCTACTCCACCCTCGCCGCCCAGCAGATGCTCGCCGAGGGCCGCCGCCCCAAGCCCGTGCTCGACACCATCCTGCGCCCCGCCTTCAGCTTCCTCGGCCGCGCCTTCCTGCTCGGCGGCTTCCTCGACGGCCCCGCCGGCCTCACCTTCCACTTCCACCACTCCCTCTACGTCCGCTCCAAGTACGTGAAGGCGCTCGCGCTCCTGAAAGGATCTTCTTGATCTCCTTCGTGGAACCGGCGTGTCCTTCGTGGTGTGCTTTTCCGCGCCATTTCCTCTGTGTCTCTGTGTCTCGGTGGTAGGTGTTGTTAGAATTGTCTTGGATGGCCGACAAGAAGCCGACCAAACTCGCCGACTCCCCCATCGCCGACGTCTTCGATGGCCGCCACCCCTCCGCCTCGGAAAAAGAATGGGCGGAGAAGACGCTCGCCCCCTCGCTCGAGAGATCTCCCGAGAAACCCATCGGCGCACCCGGCGGCGTCAACCAGGACGACCACGGCCACGCGCGCTTCTCCACCATCTCGAATTACCCGGTCCGCCGTCTCTATACCCAGGCCGACCTGCCCGAAGACTGGTCCTACGAAAAATATCTGAACTATCCCGGACAGCCGCCCTACACGCGCGGCATCCACGCCACCGGCTATCGCGGCCGCCTCTGGACCATGCGCATGTTCTCCGGCTTCGCTTCGCCGGAGGAGACCAACGAGCGCTACAAGTACCTGCTCGAGCACGGCACCGGCGGCCTCTCCGTCGCCTTCGACCTGCCCACGCTCATGGGCTACGACTCCGACCACATGATGTCCGAAGGCGAGGTCGGCAAGTGCGGCGTCGCCATCGACTCGCTCGAGGACATGGAGATCCTGTTCAACGGCATCAAGCTGCAGGACATCACCACCTCGATGACCATCAACTCGCCCGCCTCGGTGCTGTGGGCGATGTACCTGGTCGTCGCGGAGAAGCAGGGCGCCGACTGGCGCAAGCTAGGCGGCACCATCCAGAACGACATCCTCAAGGAGTACATCGCGCAGAAGGAGTACATCTACCCGCCCGCCCCCTCCATGCGCCTGGTCATCGACACCTTCGAGTTCGGCTCGAAGTTCGTGCCCAAGTGGAACACCATCTCCATCTCCGGCTACCACATCCGCGAGGCCGGCTCCACCGCGCTCCAGGAGCTGGCGTTCACCATCTACGACGGCGTGGAGTACGTCGAGTGGGCCCGCCGCCGCGGCCTCGACGTCGACGAGTTCGGCACCCGCCTCTCCTACTTCTTCAACGCGCACAACGATTTCTTCGAGGAGATCGCCAAGTACCGCGCCGCGCGCAAGGTCTGGTACCGCCTCATGAAGGACCGCTTCGGCGCGAAGAACGCGCGCACCATGCTGATGCGCTTCCACACCCAGACCGCCGGCGTCTCGCTCACCGCGCAGCAGCCCATGAACAACATCGCGCGCGTCGCCCTCCAGGCCCTCGCCGCCGTGCTCGGCGGCACGCAGTCGCTGCACACCGATTCCTACGACGAAGCCCTCGCCCTGCCCACCGCCGAGGCCGCGCGCATCGCGCTCCGCACCCAGCAGATCATCGCTTACGAGTCCGGCGTCGCCCAGACCGTCGACCCGCTCGGCGGCTCCTACTTCCTCGAGAAGCTCACGCTCGACATGGAGCAGGGCGCGTTCGATTACTTCCAGAAGCTCGACGCCATGGGCGGCATGGTCAAGGCCATCGAGCGCGGCTACCCGCAGAAAGAGATCGCCGAGGCCAGCTACCAGTTCCAGCGCGCCGTCGAGGCGAAAGAAAAGGTCATCGTCGGCGCCAATGATTTCGTGGTCGAGGAAGACCTGCCGCCCATCCTTTATATCGGCGAGGAAGTCCGCGAGGCGCAGACGAGAAAGCTCAAAGCGCTGCGCGCCAAGCGCGACAACGCCGAAGTCCAGCGCCGCCTCGACGCGCTGAAGAAGGCGGCGTCACACGAGCCCGAAGCCCGCGCCGACGGCAAGATCTCCGACGCCAACACCATGCCCTACATCGTCGACGCCGTCCGCGCCTACGCCACCGTCGGCGAGATCTGCGACGCCCTCCGCCAGGTCTACGGCACCTACGAAGAAGTCAGCATCACGTAGTATGTCCTCCTTTCGCCGGTGACGCCTTGATGACGACGTTCGCCTTCTTCGAGCAGGCAACCGACACCGAATGCCTGCTGGCCCTCGAGTGTCTGCATGGCCCTTGGGGATGGTTAGTTGCCGCCTTGGTCTACGCCTATACAGCGTATTGCATGCAGGTGATCGCTAG
>DATIBR010000023.1 GCA_035457425.1 Terriglobales bacterium | reverse complement strand
CGATGCCCTCGATCTTGCGGCGGCGCTCGGCCTGGGCGGCCTCGTCGCGGGCGAACTGCAGCAGGTCCTGGATCTCGGCGGAATCCTCGAGCTCGCGGCTGGCGGCTTCCAGCATCTGGACGGCGACGGCGTAATCCTTGTGCCGCATCGCCTCCTTGGCCTTCTGGATGTATTGCGCCTTGACCTGCTCGGTCTTCTCACGCTCGGCGCTGTCGCGGACGATGGCCAGGAGCGACTGGAGGCGCGATTCGCTGGGCGCCTTCTGCGCGGCCTTCTCCAGGAGCGCGAGCGCGTCGCCCGCCTTGCCGGCGTCGAGCAGCTTGCGGGCCGCGGACATCTGTTCGTCGAGGAACTTGCGCTTTTCCGCCGCGTCCTTCTGCTTCTCGGCGATGGCCTTGAGTTTCAACAGCGCCGGCTCGTTGGTGTACTTCTGCAGCGCGGCGTCGGCCTTCGCGCTGGCGTCGGAGTACTGGTCGCGCGAAAGGGCCTCTTCGATCTCGGTGGTAAGCCGCTCGAGGTCGCGGCGGCGCATCTCCTGCTCGCGGCCGGAGGATGCCAGGTTCATCAGCGCGTGGACCTCGGGGCTGGAGGGATCGATCTGCTCGGCGGCCTTCAGCATGTCAAAGGCATCAGTGAACTTGCGCGACGAGATCTGCTTGCGCGCCTCGTCCAGGATGCTCTTGACCTTCTGGTCCTTCGACTTTGCCTGGAGTTCCCTGCTGATGGCGACCTGCAGCGCCTTGGCCTGCGCGTTGTCGGGCTCGAGGCGCAGAGCCTCTTCGACGTGCTTGAGCGCGTCTTCGAGGTGGCCGGAGAGCTGGCCGGATTCGGCGCGGCGGACCTCATCGGACGCCTTGTCGCGGCGCTGCTTGGCTTCGCGGGCGAGGTCGCGGAGGTTCAGCAACTCGGGATTGGTCTTGTCGAGCGAGATGGCCTGGTCGATGTAGGAGATGGCGTCTTCGAAGAGCCGCTGCGAGAGGGCGTCTTCGGCGTGGGAGCGGAGTTGGCGGATCTGCTCGCCGCGCTGCTGCTTCTGGAGGCGCTGCTGCACATCGTGCATCAGCTCCTTGGCGACGGAGTGCTGGGTGTCGACCTTCAGCACCTGCTGCAGCAGCTCCTTGGCGCGCGTGAGCTCCTGCTTCTCGATGGAATTCCTGGCGCGGACGACGTAGTCCGACACCATGCTCTTCTTGAGCTGCTCCTGGACGCGCGAGAGGTCGAAGGCGAAATCTTCGGCCGTGGCGTAGCGTTCTTCGCGATCCTTGGCGAGGGCGCGGAAGAGGACCTCCTCGAGCTCGGCCGGATAGTCGGAGAGGAAGTTCTTCAACGGCGGCGGAGGCTCGTGGATGATCTTGAGCAGCGTGGCGGCGGTATCCCTGCCGTCGAAGGGGAGCGTCCCGGTGAGCAGCTCGTAGAGCATGACACCGGCGGAGAAGATATCGGTGCGGCCGTCGACGACCTGGGCGTTGATCTGCTCGGGCGACATGTAGGTGATGGTGCCGACGACCTGGCCGGTCTTGGTGAGCGAGGCGTCGCCGATGCGCGCGATGCCGAAGTCCACGATCTTGGCCGCGCCGTCCCTGAGGACCATGAGGTTCGCGGGCTTGATGTCGCGGTGGACGATGCCGCGCTGGTGCGCGTAGTTCAAGCCGTTGCAGCACTGGATGATCCAGTCGAGCTTCTGCACCAGGCTGGTCTCGCGGCGCGAGGCGATGAGCTTGTCGAGGGGCTCGCCCTCGAGGAACTCCATGACGAGGTAGGGATTGCCATCCTGGTCGCCGAGGTCGTAGACGATGACGATGTTGGGGTGCTGCAGGGTGCCGGTGGACTGCGCCTCGCGGTAGAAGCGCTTCAGCAGGTCAGGATTGTCGGCGAAGCCGCCGGTCATCATCTTGATGGCGACCAAGCGGCCGATGCGGTTGTCCATCGCCTTGTAGACGACGCCCATCCCGCCCTTGCCGAGGACTTCGACGACGTCGTACTTCCCGATCTTGGCGAGGGTCTTGGCGGGCATCTATTGGGTCACCTTGAGCAGTTGCCCACCCACCAGGACCATGGCGCCGACCGGGACGGGCGTCCGGCCGCGCGCCTTGACGAAGGTGCCGTTGCGGCTGCCGGCGTCCTCCAGGAAGAAGTTCTCTCCGCGCTGATACACCTTCGCATGGGAGCGGCTCATGAAGCCGTCCTCGGGGAAGGTGTAGGTCCCTTTCGTGCGGCCCCAGGTGATCTCCTGCTCGGTCAGGGGAAAGTGGCCGCCGTCTTCCGGGATGCCGTCGGCTTTCAGCGCGATGAACTCCGCGACCGGCTCCTTGAGGATGTTGGTGAGGTCCACGACCGTGGTGCCCATGGCCGCGGCGGCCGCCATGGCCTCGGGCTTCTCCTTGAAGCGGAAGGCGCGGCGGCCCATCATCAAGACGTCGCCATCCTGGAGCATGTAGGTGGCGATGAGCCGGACGTAGACGCCGCGCTTGTCGGCGCCGATGTCCTCGACCAGCAACTGACCCTTCTCGACTTCGAACCGCGCATGCAGCGACGAAAGCTGGTGGTCGGCGGGAAACTTGAGGTCGCCCTCCGTGCGGCCGACGGTGAGCTTGTTGTCCTTGAGTTCGTGGTCCGAGCCGACAGAGCCGTCCTTGCGAATGTGCTGCAGGCGGTATTTCGGCATGACCATCGCCGCCTTGGGCGACGCGACCATGGTGTGCGCCGCCGCCGGGCGGGCGATCTTCGCGTCGCTCCAGGTGACCTCGAACAGGTCGCGGTCGCCTTCCTTCCCTTTCAGGGCGAAGCGGCCGAGGTGCGAGAGCTTGAAGCGGCCGAGAGGCGCGACCTGCTGGTTCAAGCTATCGGAGATGACGATCTGCTCGGGCATGGCGACGCTCTCCACGCGCGAGGCGACGTTGACGACGTCGCCGAAGACGTCGTTCGATTTCACGATGCCGGAGCCGTGATTGAGGCCGATGCGGATGAAGACGTGGTCCTGCTCGGGCTTGGGAGCGTTGAACTCGATGAGGGAGCGCTGCATCTCGATGGAGGCCTGCACGCTCTCGGCGGCGTCGTCGAAGGTGGCCATGATGGCGTCGCCGATGGTCTTGACGACGCGGCCGCCGTGGCGGGCGACGATCTGGCCGAGCATGTCGTTGCACTGGTGGACGAGCATCAGGCCGGCCACGTCGCCGTACTTCTCGAAGTAGGCGGTGGAGCCCTTGATGTCGGTGAACATCACGGTGATCGTGCGCCGGAATTTTTCCAGCTCCGCCAGCAACTCCGCCTGTCCGCGCGAAGACTGGATGATCTGCGTGACGCTGTTCTGCGACATTCGGTCCCTATCACGCCCCGAAGGGCATGCCAGTTTGTTATCTGATAACCAAGGCGTTCCCGGCGGAGCGCCGCAAGCTGTGCCTGTTTCCGCGCCGCGACCTGGGGGACCGAAGCGGGGCGAAAGCACCATTCCAATGCGGAATCCGCTGGTTGTGGATAGTTAAAGTACCACGACTTCACGGGCTTGAAGAACAGCTTTCAGAGGCAGAACGCGTGCCGAGACGTTACTTTTGGAATGTGATTCCCGAGTATCCATCCGGCCGAGACTGTTGGCTCGGTGGTACACCTTAGCGGAAGCGCTGCCGGAGAGATGCCGCGAGACGCGCCGCGCCTTCCGCAAACCGCTCGGGGGCCGGGAGCAGGCTGACGACCAAGTAGCCCTCGGCCGAAAAATCGTAGAAGTGGCCCGGGTGGACGACCACTCCCTGCTCGAGCAGCGCGATGGCCACGTCCTCATCGCTGGCAGTCTGTGGGACGCGCAGCACGGCGTACCAACCGCCCTCGGCCTCGAGGCGGACTACGGATGGCACCGCCTGCAAGGCGGCGTCGAGCGCGGCGAGATTTGCCTGCATCCGTTTTCCCAGTTGCGCCTGGAACTCGGAGCGGAAGGCGAGCAGCGCGGGCAAGGCGAGCTGGAGCGGCGTGTTCAGCGAGAGGTAGGTGTCGGCGATGACCTCGAGCCGCGACAGCGCCGCCTCCACCTGGGCCGCGGGTCCGCCCGCGACCAGCCACGCCACTTTCATCTGCGGGAGCCCGGCGATCTTCGACAGTCCGCTCAAGGTGCAGGTGAGCGCAGTGTCGTTGCGCACCAGCGAAGGGTGCTGTGCCTGGTCGAAGGCGAAATCGAGGAACACCTCATCGGCGACGAGCGCCAGCTCCCGCGCCGCGCAGAGCCGGTTCAACCCTTTCAGCTCTGCCTCGCGAACATAGGAGCCGGTGGGGTTGTTCGGGTTCACCAGCATGATGGCGCGCGTGCGCGGCGTGAGCGCCTGCTCGAGCGCGTGCAGGTCGACGTGCCAGCCGTGGTCGTAGAAGAGCGGGTAGCGGACCGGGGCGACGTCCTGGATGGAGGCGAGGTACTCGAACAGCGGGTAGCTGGGCGCGGGCACCAGGATCTCGTCGCCCGGGTCGCAGAGCAGGCGGAAGATCCAGGAGTAGGCCTCGCTGGTGCTGGTCGCCAGCAAGATGCGGTCGGGATCCGCCCTCTCCCCGCGCGCGGCGTAATAGGCGCTGACGGCCTCGCGCGCCGAGCGCAACCCGCGGGCCTCCGGCGCGTAATCGAGGGCGCGCGGGTCGGGCAAGGCGTCGAGCAGCCAGTGGGGATAGTCGAAGCCGCAGCGCGTGGGATTCGACTCGGAGAGGTCGAACACCGGCTGGCCGCTTCGCCGGCGGGCGTCGAGCGCCTGGGTGAAGCGGTTGGGCTGGTCGTGCCACGCGGTGCGGCGCGCGAACATGGCGCATATCGTAGCAGTGCGGCTTTGCGCGCACGGCAACCTTTCAGTAGCATGGCAAGCTCCTAAGCCGTAGCGGCCCTTTTCTGTCCCCCGAACCGGAGTCTGCATGCTGAAGGACCTGCTCGCGCGCTGGCCTGTCATCCGCCAGATCACCGAAGGCGGCGACGGCACCGGCCAAGAAGCCATGAGCGACGAGACACGCCGGCTTCTTCCCAAGCACTACGACGCCGAGGTCGCGCGCTCCATCTGTCCTTATTGCGGCGTGGGATGCGGGCAGCTCGTCTTTCACAAGGGCAACCAGCTGATCTCGATCGAAGGCGACCCGGAGTCGCCGATCTCGCGTGGGCACCTCTGCCCCAAGGGCGCCGACAGCTTCGAGCTACTGACCCATGCCGGGCGCGAGTTGAAGGTGAAGTACCGCCGCCCGTATTCGAAGCACTGGGAATCGCTCGACCTCGAGACGGCGATGGACATGATCGCCGACCGCATGTGGGAGACGCGGGAAAACAGCTTCCAGGAAAAGAAGGATGGCGAAGGGCTGATGCAGACCACGGCGATGGCGCATCTGGGCGGCGCCACGCTCGACATCGAAGAGAACTACCTGATCAAGAAACTCTTCACGGGAGGTCTGGGCATGGTCTGCTTGAGCAACCAAGCCCGGATATGACACAGCTCGACGGTGCCCGGTCTGGGCACCTCGTTCGGGCGCGGGGGCGCCACCACCGCGCAGCAGGACCTCGCGAACGCGGACGCCATCCTGATCATGGGCTCGTCGATGGCGGAGAACCATCCCGTGGGCTTCCAGTGGGTGATCGAGGCGCGGGAGAAGAACGGCGCGAAGGTCATCCACGTGGACCCGCGCTTCACGCGCACCTCGGCCATGGCGGACTACTGGCTGCCGCTGCGCGCCGGGTCCGACATCGTCTTCCTCGGCGCGCTGGTCAACTACGTGCTCCAGAACGAACGGGACTTCCGCGAATACGTCGTGCATTACACGAACGCGCCCACCATCCTGCGCGAAGACTTTCGCGACACCGAGGACTTAGGCGGCCTGTTCTCCGGTTGGGACGACAAGGAGAAGAAGTACGACCCGACCAGCTGGCTCTACGAGGGCTCGCCCAAGAAGGATCAGAAATCGGAGGAACCCGCAGGACACTCCAAGGCCGGCGGCGGGCACGGCAAGGACCGGGGCGGTGAAGCCGGGGACGTCGGCAAGCACAAGCAGGACAAGACGCTGCAACATCCGCGCTGCGTCTACCAGGTGTTGAAGCGACACTTTGCGCGCTATACGCCGGAGATGGTCGAGCGCGCCTGCGGCATCCCGAAAGAAAAGTTTCTCGAGGTCGCCGAGGTCTTCGTGTCGAACTCGGGCCCGGAGCGCACCGGCGCAATCTGCTACGCGGTCGGGTGGACGCAACACTCCGACGGCGTGCAGATCATCCGCACGGCGTCGATCCTGCAACTGCTTTTGGGCAACATCGGGCGGCCGGGCGGCGGCATCCTCGCGTTGCGCGGGCACGCCTCCATCCAGGGCTCGACCGACATCCCCACGCTGTACGACATCCTGCCGGGCTACATGCCGATGCCCTTCTTCGAGGCCGACTCGCACGCGCTGGCGGACTACATCAAGAAGCATCGCGCCGCGACGGGCTGGTGGCACAACTTCGACAAGTACATCATCAGCCTGTTGAAGGCGTGGTACGGCGAGGACGCCAGCGAGGCGAGCGAGTGGGGCTATGGGTGGCTGCCGCGCGTCACCGGCGACCACTCGCACTTCGGCTACTGGCTCGACATGGCCGACGGCAAGGTGGAAGGCCTGCTCGTGATGGGGCAGAACCCGGCGGTCGGAGCGCCCAACGCGCGCCTGGAGCGCAAGGCGCTCGCGCGGCTGAAGTGGCTGGTCGTGCGTGAGATGGTCGAGACGGAGACCGCAGCCTTCTGGCATGACGGGCCGGAGATCGAGCGCGGTGAGTTGAAGCCGGAAGAGATCGGCACCGAGATATTCTTCCTGCCTGCGGCCGGGCACGCGGAAAAGGAAGGGTCATTCACCAACACGCAGCGAACGATCCAGTTCCGGCAGAAGGCCGTCGAGCCGCCGCAGGACTGCCGCAGCGATCTCTGGTTCGTGTACCACCTCGGGCGGCGGCTGAAAGCCAAAACCGAGCGTGACCGGCGTTCGCGCAGCGCCGGCCTGCGCGCCCTCACCTGGGACTACGGCGTGCACGGGCCGCATCAGGACCCGGACATCCGCGCCATCCTGAAAGAGATCAACGGGTACACCGTCGCCGACGGCAAACACGTGAGCGGCTACAAGGAGCTCAAGGCGGACGGGTCAACGGCGTGCGGCTGCTGGATCTACTCCGGCATGTTCCCCAAGTCCGACGAGCTCAAGCCGGAGAAGCGCGAGCCCAAAGGCCGCTACGGGCATGGCTGGGGCTACGCGTGGCCGAACGACCGCCGCATCCTCTACAACCGCGCCTCGGCGCGGCCCGACGGGCGGCCGTGGAGCGAGCGCAAGGCGCTGGTCTGGTGGGACGAGAAGGAAAAGAAGTGGACCGGGCACGACGCGCCCGACTTCACGCCCGACAAGGCGCCCGACTACAAGCCGCCGAAGAATGCGCAGGGCGATGAAGCGCTCGCGGGCGACAAACCGTTCATCATGCATCCGGACGGCGACGGCTGGATCTACGTGCCGAGCGGACTGAAAGACGGGCCGCTGCCCACGCACTACGAACCGCTGGAGTCGCCCATCGCGAACCCGCTCTATCCGGAGCACGGCGAGAATCCCGCGTCGCAGAAGAAAGAGCGGCCGGACAACGCATACGCCTTCTCGCCTGGAGACGCGCGTTTCCCGTACGTGCTGACGACCTATCGGCTGACCGAGCATCACACTGCCGGCGGCATGACGCGCACGTTGCCGCACCTCGCGGAGCTGCAACCCGAGCTGTTCTGCGAGCTCTCGCCGGAGCTGGCCAGCGAAGAAGGAGTCGAGCACGGCGAGTGGGTCACCATCGGTACGCCGCGCGGGCTGATCGAGGCGCGCGCGCTCGTCACGAATCGCATGCCGGCGCTCACCATCGACGGCAAGCGTGTGCACCAGGTCGGACTTCCCTATCATTGGGGATTCCGCGGCCTCGTGCAAGGCGACGTGGTGAACGATCTGCTGGCGATCTCGGAGGAGCCGAACGTCCGAATCATGGAGACGAAAGGACTGCTCTGCAACCTGCGCGCGGGTCGCCGCCAGGGCGGCAAGCGCGACCTGGCGGAGATGAAGCGCGAACTGGCGCGACCCGTATGAGCCCGATCACCGCATTCCTGACCGACTCCACGCTGTGCATCGGGTGCAAGGCGTGCGAGGTCGCGTGCAAAGAGTGGAACGGCATCTCGGCCGACGGCCTGGAGTTCACCGGCTTCTCCTACGACAACACCGGCGCGGTCGGACACTCGACGTGGCGGCACGTGAAGTTCGTGGAGCAGGAGCCCGAGACCGGGCTGGGCGGCAACGCGCCCGACTTCCCCGCATGGGGATTCTCCTCCGACGTCTGCAAGCACTGCGAGCGCGCGGGGTGCCTGGAAGCCTGCCCGACCGGGGCCATCGTGCGCACCGAGTTCGGAGGCGTATTCATCCAGCCCGACGTCTGCAACGGCTGTGCGTACTGCGTGGTGACGTGCCCGTTCGGCGTGGTGGAAAAGAACAAGAGCGACGGCCGGGCGTTCAAGTGTACGTTCTGCTACGACCGGCAGAAGGTGGGCCTGCAGCCGGCGTGCGCGACGGCTTGCCCGACGGAGTCCATCACGTTTGGTGACATCAATGAGTTGCGCCGTACTGCTAAAGAAAGGGTTCAACAGCTGCGGGAGCGCGGCATGGAAGACGCGGGCATCTATGACCCGCAGCACACCTCGGTCGAAGGGACGCATTCCATCTTCGTGATGCGGGGCGATCCACGCTCCTATAACCTTCCGCCCGACCCGGAGACGCCTGGCCTTTACCTGAGTGCCGGGTGGCGCTCGGCCGCGATCGCGGCCGGAGCGATTTTCGCCGGCGCGCTGCTCGCCTTCCTGGGAGATGGCGACCGATGAGCAGCGAACCGAAGGCCCCCATCCGCGAGGCGCGACTGCTCGAGATACGTCGCGAGGCGGAGCGGCGCGGCATCGTGATGTCGCCGGGCGCGCGGCCGGGCGGCGCTCCCTTCCCGGTGGCGTCACCGGAGACCGGGTACTACGGCATCCCGCTGCTCAAGAAGCCGGCGTGGACGTGGGAGATCCCGCTCTATTTCTTCGTGGGCGGCGCGGCGGGTGCGGCGGCGGTGATCGGCGCGATGGCGAATTGGACCGGCGCCGACCGCCGGCTGGTCCGTGACGCGCGCTGGGTGGCGGCGCTCGGCGGACCTATCTCCACCGGGTTGCTGATCGCCGACCTGGGGCGTCCCGCGCGCTTCCTCAACATGCTGCGCGTGTTCAAGGTGCAGAGCCCGATGTCGGTGGGCGCGTGGACGCTGGCCGCGTTCGGCACCGCGAGCGCGGCCTCGGCGTTCGCCGAAGCGGTGGACCGCATGTCGGGCGGGCTGGTGCCGGTGCGCGTGCTCGGCAACGCCGCAGAGGCGTTGGCGGCCTCGACCGGCGTGGTGATGTCCACCTATACCGGCGTACTCATCGGCGCGACCGTGATCCCGGCGTGGAACCGGAACGTCCGCACGCTGCCGCTGCACTTCGCGGCGTCGGGGGTGGGCAGCGCGGTCTCCATCCTCGAACTGATGGGACACGACCGCAGCCGCGCGCTGAACCTGATGGGGCTGGGCGCGGCGGCCTACGAAGCGTACGAAGGCCTGGAGATCGAGAGCCACCCGGAACCGGCGAACGAACCGCTGCGGCACGGCGTGAGCGGCTGGGTGACGCGCTCCGGCGGCGTGCTCTCGGGGCCGGTCCCGCTGCTGCTGCGGCTGGCTTCGTTCACGACCAGTGGCGAACAGGCGCGCAACTTCCGGCGGGCGGCGGCGATGTCGACGCTCGTCGGGTCCTTCATCACGCGCGTGGCATGGATGATGGCGGGAAAGGCGTCTGCGCGGGATCACCGCTTGCCCCTCGGGCTCGGCGCCGGGGCAGTACACCGCCAGGAACTTCCGGCGAAGGCTCGCCAACAGGAGCGCAACCTGCTCCCTTCCCAGCATCCGGACAAGCAGCACGGGCTGAAGAGCTGACGCGAGACGCGGCAACTGAGATTTCCGTGCAGAAGACAAGAGTCGGCCTTGAAAGGCAGTCCAAGGCGTGTGCGCCGAGCTTAGGCGGCGAGCCTTGAAATCTCTATCGGCTCAGTCGCATGGTGCTCGGGCTCCGCAACCAGTCGCGATTCCGGCAACAGGCTGGGATGGAGCGCGATGCCCGCCAACTGGAGCGCGCGGGCGGCCGCTTCGCTCTCAGACGCACCGACGGCCTTAATATTGCCGGCCGAGCCGGCTAGCATCGCTGTCCAGCGGTCGCCAGTATGGCTGGTCGTGATGGTAACGGTATAGCGCATCTATCCTTTGATGCCTTCCCGAGGTATGCCGTGGAGGCTATTGCACTTCAAGGCACGCCACCCCGGCGCGAACCTGGTCTGGTTCGGCTGGTATCGTGGGTCATCCAGACGAGCGGGTTGCTTTTCTATGTTGACGGCGTCAGCCAAAGCCGGGTAGCTTTAGTCAACGGGGCCCTCACCAGCCGAGTCATCGTCGAGG
>DATIBR010000022.1 GCA_035457425.1 Terriglobales bacterium | reverse complement strand
GCAGCACTGAGGCAGTTCTCCAGGAGCATGGCGATGGTCATCGGGCCGACGCCGCCGGGCACCGGCGTGATCCAGCCCGCGATGTCTTTGACGGCTGCGTAGTCCACGTCGCCCGCGAGCTTGCCGTCGGGCAGGCGGTTGATGCCCACGTCGATCACGCAGGCTCCGGCTTTGACCATGTCCGCGCCGACGAGTTTCGGCCGCCCGACCGCCGCCACCAGGATGTCCGCCTGCCGGGTAATGGCTTTCAGGTCGCGGCTCTTCGAGTGGCAGATGGTGACGGTGGCGTCCTTTTGCAACAGCAGATGCGCCACCGGCTTGCCGACGATGTTCGAGCGTCCCAGCACCACCGCGTTGCTGCCTGCGATCGGCACGCCCGATAGCTCGATCAAGCGCATGCAGCCGAGCGGCGTGCACGGCACCACGCCGGGGCGCCCGGCCATCAGCGCGCCGAGGTTTGCTTCGTGGAAGCCGTCCACGTCCTTCGCCGGCGCGATCGACTCGAGCACGCGCGCCGCGTCGATGTGCTTGGGCAGCGGCAGCTGCACCAGGATGCCGTGCACCGCGGCGTCGGCATTCAATTTCCGGATGCGTGACATGAGCTCTTCTTGCGTCACCGACGCGGGCAGCTCGATCAGCTCCGAACGCACGCCGATCTCCTTCGCCGCGAGCGTCTTGTTGCGCACGTACACCTTCGAGGCCGGGTCTTCGCCGGCGATGATCACGGTGAGGCCGGGGCGCACACCGCGCTGCACAAGCGCATCCACCTTCTGCTTGAGCGCCGCGCGCGTGGTCGCGGCAAGGGATTTTCCGTCGAGGATTTTCGCTGTCATGGGGGGCGGGCAGTCTAGCATTGGGTCTATTTTCTCGTTAAGCTTGGCCGGCCCTCCCGCAGCAAAACTGATCGACCCATCAATCCGCATATGGCCGCCGTTCCACAATTTCCCGCTGCAAACGACCCCGACGCGCTCGAGACGCAGGAGTGGCTCGACGCGCTCGAGGCGGTGCTCGAGCGCGAAGGTCCCGAGCGCGCGCACTACCTGCTCGAGCGGCTGATCGACAAGGCGCGCCGCTCCGGCGCGTACATCCCGTTCTCGCCGAACACCGCGTACATCAACACCATTCCTCCGCACATGGAGGAGCGCTCGCCGGGCGACGCCGCGCTCGAGGAGCGCATCCGCTCCTATTGCCGCTGGAACGCGATGGTGATGGTGGCGAAAGCGAACAAGAGCGACGACGAGCTGGGCGGCCACATCGCCAGCTTCGCTTCGGTCGGCACCATGTTCGGCGTGGGGCAGAACCATTTCTGGCATGCGCCCTCCGAAGGGCACGGCGGCGACCTGGTGTACTTCCAGGGCCACTCTTCGCCGGGCGTGTATGCGCGCGCGCTGCTCGAGGGCCGGCTCACGCAGGAGCAGCTGCTCAACTTCCGGCGCGAGGTCGACGGCAAGGGCGTGTCCTCGTATCCGCATCCGTGGCTGATGCCGGACTACTGGCAGTTCCCCACCGTGTCGATGGGCCTCGGTCCGATCCAGGCCATCTACATGGCGCGCTTCCTCAAGTACCTGCACGCGCGCGGCATCGCCGAGACCGCCAACCGCAAGGTGTGGGTGTTCTGCGGCGACGGCGAGATGGACGAGCCCGAATCGCTCGGCGCGATCGGCCTCGCGGCGCGCGAGAAGCTCGACAACCTGATCTTCATCATCAACTGCAACCTGCAGCGCCTTGACGGCCCGGTGCGCGGCAACGGCAAGATCATCCAGGAGCTGGAAGGGGAGTTCCGCGGCTCGGGCTGGAACGTAATCAAGCTGATCTGGGGCGGCTACTGGGATCCGCTGCTCGCGCGCGACAAGGAAGGCCGCCTGCTGCGCGTCATGGAGGAGTCGCTCGACGGCGAGTACCAGAACTACAAGGCGAACGACGGCGCATTCGTGCGCAAGCACTTCTTCGGCAAGGACCCGAAGCTGCTCGAGATGGTCTCGCGCATGACCGACGAGGACATCTGGCGCCTGAACCGCGGCGGCCACGACCCGCACAAGATCTACGCGGCGTACGCGGCGGCGAACAAGCACAAGGGCCAGCCCAGCGTAATCCTCGCCAAGACCATCAAGGGCTACGGCCTGGGCAAGCAGGGCCAGGCCAAGAACCCGACCCACCAGCTGAAGAAGGTCGACACCTCGACCATCAAGGACATGCGCGACCGGCTGCGCATCCCGATCCCGGACGACAAGCTCGACGAGCTGCCGTTCTACATCCCGCCGGCCGACTCGCCGGAGATGAAGTACCTGCACGAGCGGCGCAAGGCGCTCGGCGGCTTCCTGCCGCAGCGGCGCGAGAAGGCCGACCAGGTGCCCGCCGTCCCCGCCCTGAGCGCCTTCGATCAACTGCTGAAGGGCTCCGGCGAAGGGCGCGAGATCTCCACCACCATGGCCTTCGTGCGCGCGCTCACCGCGCTGATCCGCGACAAGGACCTCGGCCGGCACGTGGTGCCGATCGTGCCCGACGAGGCGCGCACCTTCGGCATGGAAGGCATGTTCCGCCAGCTCGCCATCTTCGCGCCCGAGGGCCAGAAGTACGAGCCGGTCGACAAGGACCAGGTGATGTTCTACCGCGAGGACAAGCAGGGCCAGATCCTCGAGGAAGGCATCAACGAGGCGGGCGCGTTCTCGTCGTGGATCGCCGCCGCCACCTCGTACAGCCACTCCAACCGCGTGATGGTGCCGTTCTACATCTTCTATTCGATGTTCGGCTTCCAGCGCGTCGGCGACCTCGCGTGGGCGGCGGCCGACCAGCGCGCGCGCGGCTTCCTGCTCGGCGCGACCGCCGGGCGCACCACGCTGAACGGCGAGGGCCTGCAGCACGAGGACGGGCACTCGCACATCCTGTCGTCGGTGATCCCGAACTGCGTGTCCTACGACCCGACCTACGGCTACGAGCTCGCGGTGATCATCCAGGACGGGCTGCGCCGCATGGTCACCAACCAGGAAGATGTGTACTACTACATCACCCTGATGAACGAGAACTACCAGCACCCGCCGATGCCGCAGGGCGCGGAGCCGGGCATCCTCAAGGGGATGTATTTGCTGCGCGAATCAAAAGCCAAGCACAAGAATCGAGTCCAGCTGCTCGGCTCCGGCACCATCCTGCGCGAAGTCGAGGCCGCGGCCGAGCTGCTCGAGAAGGATTGGGGCGTGGCCGCCGACGTGTGGAGCGCGACCAGCTTCACCGAGCTGCGCCGCGAGGGCCTCGCGGTCGAGCGCTGGAACCTGCTCCATCCCGAAGGGAAACAGAAGGTCTCTTTCGTTGAGAAATCTCTTAAGGAAAGGCCTGCTGGCCCGGTGATCGCCTCGAGCGATTACATCAAGACCTTCGCCGACCAGATCCGGCCCTTCGTCCCGAAGGACCGCGCCTACCGCGTGCTCGGCACCGACGGCTTCGGGCGCTCCGACTCGCGCTCGCGGCTGCGCTACTTCTTCGAGGTGAACCGCTGCTTCGTCGCCGTCGCGGCGCTCAAGGCGCTCGCCGAGCAGGGCGAGATCAAGCCGAAGGTCGTGGCGGACGCCATCAAGAAGTACGAGATCGATCCCGACAAGGCAGACCCCACCACTGTATGAACCAAGTCCTCGTCCCCGACATCGGCGACTTCAAGGAAGTCGAGGTCATCGAGGTTCTGGTCAAGCCGGGCGACGCGGTGTCGAAGGAGCAGTCGCTCATCACGCTCGAGTCCGACAAGGCGACCATGGAGATTCCGTCGCCCGGGTCCGGCGTCGTGAAAGAGCTCAAGATCAAGGTCGGCGACAAGGTGTCGAAGGGCTCGCCGATCCTGTTGCTCGAGGAAAAAGGCAACGGCGAAACCGCTCCCGAAGAAAAGCTGAAGCCGCCCGCGAAAACAGAAGCTCCCAAGGAAACTGCCAAACCGGCCGGCGGCGCGATGACGGTTCCGGTCCCCGACATCGGCGACTTCAAGGAAGTGGAGGTCATCGAAGTGCTGGTCAAGGCCGGCGACGCGGTGACCAAGGAGCAATCGCTCATCACGCTCGAGTCCGACAAGGCGACGATGGAGATCCCGTCCCCGGCCGCCGGCGTGGTGAAGGACCTGAAGGTGAAGGTGGGCGACAAGGTGTCGAAGGGCGCGCCCATCCTGGTTTTGGATTCCCAGGAAGCTCCCGCCGCTCCAAGGCCGGAAGCCGCCAAGACAGCGCCAGCACCGAAACCCACAGCGGCGCCGGCGCCCACGCCGGCGCCCGCGGTGAGCGCACGTCCCGTGCCGCGCGAGCCGCGTGAAGAAACCGTCTCCAAGCCGCACGCGAGTCCCTCGGTGCGCAAGTTCGGCCGCGAGCTCGGCGTCGAGCTCGCGCGCGTGCAAGGCAGCGGGCCGAAGGGACGCATCCTGCATTCCGACGTGCAGGCCTTCGTCAAAAGCGCGCTGCAAGGGGTCCGCCCCCCTGACAAGGGGGGGCAGGGGGGGGTGCCGTTCGACCTGCCGGCCTGGCCCGAGGTCGACTTCGCGAAGTTCGGCCCGGTCGAGTCGAAGCCGCTGTCGCGCATCCAGAAGCTCTCCGGCCCCTACCTGCACCGCAACTGGATCTCGATCCCGCACGTCACGCAATTCGACGAGGCCGACATCACGGACCTGGAAGCCTTCCGCAAGGCGCAGACCGTCGAGACCGAGAAGAAGGGCTTCAAGCTCACCATGCTCGCCTTCATGATCAAGGCGTGCGTCACGGCGCTCAAGCAGTTTCCACAGTTCAATTCCTCGCTCGAAAAATCGGGCGACAGCCTGGTCATCAAGAAGTACTTCCACATCGGCGTGGCGGTCGACACGCCGGGCGGCCTGGTGGTGCCGGTGGTGCGCGACGCCGACCGCAAGGGCGTGTTCGACATCGCGAAGGAGCTCGGCGACATCAGCAAGCTCGCGCGCGACGGCAAGCTCAAGCCCGGCGACATGCAGGGCGGCACGTTCTCGATCTCGAGCCTGGGCGGCATCGGCGGCACCGCCTTCACGCCGATCATCAACGCGCCCGAGGTGGCCATCCTCGGCGTGTCGCGCTCGGCCTTGCGACCGGTATTTTCAGGGAAGGACGAGAAGGGGAATGACGTCTTCAAAGCCCGCTTGATGCTCCCGCTCTCGCTCTCCTACGACCACCGCGTGATCGACGGCGCGACCGCGGCACGCTTCTCGGCGTTCCTCGTCTCCGTCCTGTCCGACATCCGCAAGCTCATCCTCTAGATGGCCGGCACCGAAGTGAAGGTTCCCGACATCGGGGACTTCAAGGAAGTCGAAGTCATCGAAGTGCTGGTCAAGCCCGGCGACGCTGTTTCCAAGGAGCAGTCGCTCATCACGCTCGAGTCGGACAAGGCGACGATGGAGATCCCGTCGCCCGAGGCCGGCGTGGTCGGCGAGCTGCGCGTGAAGGTCGGCGACAAGGTTTCCAAGGGTTCGCCGATCCTGATGCTGGATTCGAAAAAGACCGAAAAGCCGGAAGCCCCCAAGGCGGCGCCTCCCACGCCTGCCACGGGCGCGGACATCGAGTGCGACGTGCTCGTGCTCGGCGCCGGGCCGGGCGGTTACTCGGCGGCGTTCCGCGCCGCGGACCTCGGCATGAAGACCGCGCTGGTGGAGCGCTATCCGACGCTCGGCGGAGTGTGTCTGAACGTGGGCTGCATTCCGTCCAAGGCGCTCCTGCACACCGCGGCGATCATGGACGGCGCGAAGGCGCTCGCGTCGCACGGCATCACGTACGGCGAGCCGAAGGTCGACCTCGCCAAGCTGCGCGCGTTCAAGGACAAGGTGGTGGGCAAGCTGACCGGCGGTCTCGCCGGGATGGCGAAGGTGCGCAAGGTCACGGTGGTGCAGGGCGTGGGCCGCTTCGTCGACAAGAACCATCTGGAAGTGAACGGGAAGAAGATCCGCTTCCAGTCCGCGATCATCGCGGCCGGCTCGCAGGCCGCCAAACTTCCCTTCCTGCCGGAGGATCCGCGCATCGTCGACTCCACCGGCGCGCTCGAGTTGCGCTCCATCCCAAAGAAACTGCTCGTCATCGGCGGCGGCATCATCGGCCTGGAGATGGGCACGGTGTACTCGACGCTCGGCACGCGCCTCGACGTGGTGGAGATGATGGACGGCCTGATGCTCGGCGCCGACCGCGACCTGGTCGCGGTGTGGCAGAAGTTCAACGCGCCGCGCTTCGACAAGATCATGCTCAAGACCAAGACCACCAAGGTCGAGGCCGCCAAGGACGGCATCAGGGTGGCGTTCGATAACGGCGAATCGAAAACCTACGACATGGTCCTGGTCTCGGTCGGCCGCGTGCCGAACGGCAAGAAGATCGGCGCCGAGAAGGCCGGTGTGCAGGTCGACGAGCGGGGCTTTGTTCGCACCGATTCCCAGATGAGGACCAACGTTCCCCACATCTTTGCCATCGGCGACATCGCGGGAAACCCGATGCTCGCGCACAAGGCCGTGCATGAGGGCCATGTGGCGGCCGAGGCGGCGAACGGGCTGAAGTCGCATTTCGACGCGCGCGTGGTGCCTTCGGTCGCCTACACCGATCCCGAAATCGCCTGGGTCGGCCTCACCGAGGACGAAGCGAAGAAGCAGGGCGTGGCGGTCGGGGTGGCCAAGTTCCCGTGGGCCGCGTCCGGGCGCGCGATCGCCAACGGCCGCGACGAAGGCTTCACCAAGCTCATCTTCGACGCCGAGACGCACCGCTGCGTGGGTGGGGGCATCGTCGGCTTGGGCGCGGGCGACCTGATCAGCGAGATCGCGCTCGCTGTCGAGATGGGCGCGGACGCGACCGACATCGGCAAGACGATTCATCCGCATCCCACCACCGCGGAATCGGTCGGCATGGCCGCCGAGGTATTCGAGGGCGTGTGCACCGACCTGCCGCCTCAGCGCAAAAAACCCTGACTTCGAAACTATTGAGGAGTACGCTGATTTCTTTGCCCGCGAGAGGAGAACGTCATGGCCGGCTGGCGCATCGAGGGGCAGTACATGGAAAGCTGCAATTGCACCTACCTCTGTCCATGCATCGGCTCCAATCTCACCGCGCGGCCTAGCGAAGGCGACTGCAAGGCCGCCGTCGCGCTGCGCATCGACAGGGGCGAGAAGGACGGCGTCAAGCTGAACGGCCTGTCGTTCATCGTCATGCTCCATTCCCCCGCCGCGATGGCGGAGGGAAACATGACCGTCGGGCTGATCGTGGACGAGCGGGCGTCCGAGGCGCAGGTGAAGGCGATCGCGGACATCGCAACGGGCGCCGCGGGCGGACCGATGGCGGCCCTCGCCCCGCTGGTCGGAAAAGTGGCGGGCGTGGAGAAGCGGGCGATCCGCTTCGAGCAGGACGGCATGAAGTTCAGGGTGACGGCCGGCGAGCTCGTCGACCAGTCGATCGAGGGCGTGCCGGGACCGGCGCGTGCCGGCGAGCCCATCTATCTGGACAACACCTGCCACCCCGTGAACGCGCGGCTCGCGCTCGCCAAGGCGACGCGCAGCAAGTTCGACGTGTTCGGCATGCGCTGGAACGACTCGAGCGGCAAGCGCAACGGCCACTTCGCGCCTTTCGCGTGGAGCGCCTAGGCCGCGAGCGGCTGGTCGTCGTCCTCAGCCTGGCGGGCGTGGTGGGCCTCGCCTGGCTGTGGCTTTGGCGCCAGGCGGTGGCGATGGAGATGAGCGGCGTACAGATGGCCGGCATGGCGATGAGCATGCCCGCCCCGGCGCCGGCCGATGCGCTCGGCCTGTCGCTCGTGTTTTTCATGTGGGTGGTGATGATGGTCGGCATGATGCTGCCGAGCGCCGCGCCGGCCATCCTGCTTTACGGCTCGCTGGTCAGAAAGCACGCCGAGCGGGGCCGCGTGCTGCCGGCAGTGTGGATCTTCGCCGTTGGGTATCTTCTTGCCTGGACGGCTTTCAGTTTCGGCGCGGCGCTCCTGCAGGCTGTGCTGCGGCATGCGGCGCTGCTCGACGCCATGATGAGCTCCTCGAGCAGAATACTGAACGGGGCGCTGCTCACCGCGGCCGGCGTGTATCAATTCACGCCGCTCAAGCACCGTTGCCTGAGCAAGTGCCGCGAGCCGCTGCCCTTCTTCATCGCCCACTGGCGGGAGGGCAAGGCAGGGGCGCTGCGCATGGGCATGCGACACGGCGCGTACTGCGTCGGATGCTGCGCGATGCTCATGCTCCTGCTCTTCGCGCTCGGCGTGATGAGCCTCGCTTGGGTAGCCGCGCTTGCCGCGTTGATCCTGGTCGAGAAGCTGCTGCCGGCGGGCCCGCTCACGGCGCGTGCGTTCGGCGCGGCTCTTGTCCTGCTCGGCGTCGCTACGCTGCTCTATCAGGCCACATGACTCAGGACCAGCTCAAGGAAGCCGTCGCGCGCGAGGCGCTCAAGTACGTGCAGGACCCG
>DATIBR010000021.1 GCA_035457425.1 Terriglobales bacterium | reverse complement strand
CGGCGCGCCGCTCAAAAACCTGATCCGTCGCTGCGCTTCGCCTTCCCCAACCGGATGTTCAGGCTGACCATCGGTCCGTACACGTTGATCCCGTAGTCTTCAAAGGCGGGCTCCGACAGATAGGCGTTCGAGATGTGCATGTAGGTGACGCCCATCGACGCGCTCACCCGCGGGCTGAAGTTGTAGCGGAAGCCGCTGCCCAGCATGATGGTGAAGGCCATGTCCTGTCCCTGCGCGGCGCGCATGCCGTGCGGGCCCTTGGCATTGATGTCCCCGATCCCCAGGCGGAAGTCGAAGTAAGGTGCGACCCGGGAATTCCGCGGAACAAAATTGCGCCGCACCCCGAGGGTGAAGGCGAAGTAGCGCGATTCCGCGTTCTCTTTCTGCGTCCACGCGACGTGCCCCGAGCTCTTGGGGATCAGCGTCGCGGCGCCGCTGAAGTTGAGCTCGGTGTTGCCGCGCAGGAACGACGGGCCGTTGATATTGCTGACGTGCCAACGCAGCGTGGCCAGCGTCGGCGCCAGCGTGTAATAGCGGAACGGGTTCTCGTAGCTGTCACCCACCAGGAAATCGAACGGGAACGGGATGTTGACGGGCAGCCAGCCGGTCTCGAGCGACAACTCCAGCTTGTTCCGGTAATAGATGTCGCGGTTGAAATCCTTCCGCGGCGTCTCCTGGGTCCCGGGAGCGGAAGGCGCGATGCTCTCTGAGGAGCCCTTCGGGGCTGCGTCGCTGGCAAGCGGCGCCGAGGCGCCGTCATTGCCTGCGGTGTGCGTGGCGGCAGTCGCTCCTGCGGAGGTCGGCGCCGGGGTTTCCGATCCGGCTTTATCGGCTGCCGCAGTGGACGGACCCGCGACGACGGCAGACTTCGAGCTCGACTCTCCCACCGCATCCTGCGCGGCGCAAGCCAGACAAAGGAAGAGACTGCACAATACAACGGCTTGCTTCATTCGCACACCCCCGAGGCGGCTGCCCCGCCGCCCGCTAGGAGATGCTAACCCAGCTTTTCTGGTTTGTGCGCCTGGATCGCTGAACCCTGGCCGGTTTGACCGTCCCACCCACCTCTTTTAGACTCGACGTTTCGCCGCATCTGGCGCGTTCCGTCCGTACTTCGCGACCCATGGCCGACACCATCAAAGTCAAACTCCCCGACGGCTCCGTCAAGGAGCTGCCCAAGGGCGCGACCGCGCTCGACGTCGCCAGCAGCATCTCGCCGCGCCTTGCCCAGGCCGCGCTCGTCGCCCAGGTCAAGAACGGCGACAAGCGGCTCGTCGACCTCACCGCGCCGCTGACCGAAGACGTCGAGCTGCGCATCCTGACGGAGAAAGACCCCGAGGCGCTCGAGGTCTACCGCCACTCCTCCGCGCACCTGCTCGCCGCCGCCGTGCTCGAGCTCTTCCCCGAGACCAAGCTGGGACACGGCCCGCCCACCGAGACCGGCTTCTTCTACGACTTCTACCGCGAAAAGCCGTTCACGCCCGAGGACCTCGTCGCCCTCGAGAAGAAGATGGCGGAGCTCGCGCAGCAGGACCTCCCCTACCGCCGTGAGCTGCTCGCGCGCGACCAGACGCTCGCCCAGGCCAAGCAGCAGGGCGACTTCATGAAGTGCCACTTCATCGAGCAGTTCGTGCAGCCGGGCGAGCAGGCCAGCTTCTACCAGACCGGCAAGTTCGTGGACTTCTGCCGCGGCCCGCATATCCCCTCGACCGGCCGCATCAAGGCCTTCAAGCTGCTCTCCATCGCCGGCGCGTACTGGCTCGGCGACGCCAAGAATCCCCAGCTCCAGCGCATCTACGGCACCTCCTTCTATTCCAAGAAGGACCTCGACGCCTACCTCCACCAGATGGAGGAAGCCAAGAAGCGCGACCATCGCCTCCTCGGCAAGCAGCTCGACCTGTTCTCGATCCAGGAGCTCGCCGGCCCGGGCATGATCTTCTGGCATCCCAAGGGCGGCATGATGCGCAAGCTGATGGAAGACTGGATGCGCGAGGAGTACCTGCGCCGCGGCTATCACCTCGTCTACACGCCGCACATCCTGCGCGTCGACCTGTGGAAGGTCTCCGGCCACGAAGGCTACTACGTCAAGAACATGTACCCGGCCATGGAGATGGACGACGCCAACTACCGCGTCAAGCCGATGAACTGCCCCGGGCACATCATGATCTACAAGTCGGACCTGCGCAGCTATCGCGACCTGCCGCAGCGCTACGGCGAGCTCGGCACCGTCTATCGCTACGAGCTCTCCGGCGTGCTGCACGGCCTGCTGCGCGTCCGCGGCTTCACCCAGGACGACGCCCACATCTTCTGCACCCCGCAGCAGATCGAGGACGAGATCCGCGGCTGCATCGATTTCGCCCTCGCCGTCCTTCAGACCTTCGGCTTCGAGCAGTACGAGGTCGAGCTCTCCACCTGGGATCCCAGCGACCGCAAGAACTTCATGGGCTCCGACGAGCAGTGGGAGTTCGCCAACCGCGCGCTCGAGAACGCCCTCAAGTCGCGCGCCATCCCGTTCAAGGTCATCCCGGGGGAAGCCGCGTTCTACGGCCCCAAGATCGACGTCAAGCTGGTCGACGCCATCGGCCGCCTCTGGCAGCTCTCCACCATCCAGTTCGACTTCAATCTGCCGCAGCGCTTCGCGCTCGAGTACGTCGGCGAAGACGGCGCGCGCCACCAGCCCGTCATGGTCCACCGCGCGCTCTACGGCTCCATGGAGCGCTTCTTCGGCGTGCTCATCGAGCACTATGCCGGCGCGTTTCCCGCGTGGCTCTCGCCCACCCAGGTCGTGCTCGTGCCCATCACCGAGCGGCACGTCGGCTACGCGGCCTCGGTCGAGAGCATGCTCAAGGACGCCGGCGTGCGCGTCGAGCTCGACGCGCGCTCCGAGAAGATGAACGCCAAGATCCGCGAGCACGCCCTCCAGAAGGTCCCGTTCATCCTCGTCATCGGCGACAAGGAAGCCGAGAGCGGCCAGGTCAACGTCCGCACCCGCGGCAAAGAGAAGACCGAGAACATGGCGGCGCAGGACTTCGTCCGCCACCTGCGAAAGCTGATCGAGACCAAAGCTACGTCCTTATAGTGAGGCAGCGGGGAGCGAACGTCATCCCGAGCGAGGAGACAGGGACGTCATCCCGAGCGAGGGCGCGGCGAACTTTCCGCGTCCGAGTCGAGGGACCTGCATTCGGTTCTATGACGAGTCAAGGAGGCCCCATGCCCGACATCAAGCCGTTCCTGTGGTTCAACACCGAGGCCGAGGAAGCCGCGAACTTCTACGTCTCGGTCTTTCCCAACTCGCGCGTGATCTACACCAGCCGCTACGGCGAGCACGGTCCCGGGCCGAAGGGCTCGGTGATGACGGTCGAGTTCGAGCTCGACGGCCAGCGCTTCGTCGCGCTCAACGGCGGTCCGCTGTTCAAGTTCACCGAGGCGGTGTCGTTCGTCATCGAGTGCAAGGACCAGGCCGAGATCGACCACTACTGGTCGAGACTCACCGCCGGCGGCGGCAAGGAGGTCGAGTGTGGCTGGCTCAAGGATAAGTACGGCCTGCCCTGGCAGGTCGTCCCCAATAAATGGCACGAGTGGCTCGGCTCGGGCGACGCCGCGCGCTCCGAGCGCGTCATGCGCGAGGTCATGCAGATGAAGAAGCTCGACTTCGCCCGCATGCAGAAGGCAGCCGAAGGCAAGTAACCACGGTAGAGACGCCCTTCTGGGCGTCTCGGATCGCACGAGTTCATTTCAAAAGGAGGATTGAAATGCGTCTCATGGTGATCGTGAAGGCCAACAAGGATTCCGAAGCGGGCGTCATGCCGCCGCCGGAGCTGTTCGAGCAGATGGGCAGGTTCAACGAGGAGCTGGTCAAGGCCGGCGTGATGCTCGCCGGCGAAGGCCTGCTCCCGACCGCGCAGGGCGCGCGCATCAAGTTCGGCGGCCAGCAGCCCGAGGTCAAGCAGGGTCCGTTCGATCTCACGAACGACACCATCGCCGGCTTCTGGCTCATCAAGACGAGATCGCGGGAAGAAGCGATCGAGTGGATGAAGAAGGCGCCGTTCGGCGGCGGCGAGATCGAGCTGCGCCAGATCGCCGAGCTCGAGGACTTCGGCAACGCCGTCCCGGACGACGTGAAGAAGCAGGAAGTCCGCCTGCGTGAGCAGCTCGAGAAGCAGCAGAAGAGCGCTTAGCAACCGGGCCGGCGGCGGGCAGCGGATCATCCTGCGGCCGGCCGCGCGCCGGGCAGGTGCCCCGCCCTCCGGGGAATTGTTTATTAACCAGTAAACCCGCCGCCGGCTTCTACTCTCCTAATCCCTAGTGACTTCGTCCGCGCGTGGCCCCCGGGCCATCCGCAACTCGCAACTCGGGACTCGCACCTCTTATGAAGAATATCGTTCTTGCTCTGTTCGTCCTGT
Source organism: Terriglobales bacterium (assembly GCA_035457425.1). Taxonomy (NCBI): domain Bacteria; kingdom Pseudomonadati; phylum Acidobacteriota; class Terriglobia; order Terriglobales; species Terriglobales bacterium. The sequence continues at coordinate 8,111 of DATIBR010000021.1, read as the reverse complement.
GGTTCCTCAGCCTGCAGTTCTACCTCTACGTGCCCGTGCTGCTCAGCATCCTGCTGGGCGCCGGCTTCGTCAGCACCGCCACGGTCGCCCTGGCGGAGCGACTCTCGCAGCGCGGCGTGCGTGTTGACCGCGACGGTTCTTTGGGCTTGTAAGCGCCGCGAATCGCGCTACAGTAGGCGCATGCGAGCCTTCCGCATCGCCTGCCTTCTCGTGTTTCTGGGGACCCTGTTCGCTTTCGCGCAGCAGCAGTCCGCGCCGCCGCAGCAGCAGCAAGCTTCCGCCGAAAAGCCCGCGGCCGAGCAGAAGCCGGTCGGTCCACTCCCCGCGCCCGCCCTGCCCGACGACCTGCAGGACGTGGTGACGAAGCAGTTTGGCGTGAACTTCAGGGTCGCGCTGCAGCGGGCCACCCCGCGCCGCTACTTGCACGAGACCGAGCACGACGTTCCCTGGACTCCCTTCATGGTCGGCGACCTCGATGGCGACGGCGCGGAGGACGCGGTCATCGTGGCCAAGGCGAAGAATGCCTTCGGCGGCTCGGTCCCCTACAACTACATCGTCATCGACCCCTACTTCGCCGCTTACGGCTACCGCAATCCCGGCCTTACCGCCGGATTCTCCAGCGAGCGCCCCGACGCCTCCGGCTACGTCGTGCTCGTCATCCACGGCGCCGGCGCCGAGGGCTGGCGCGCCACCCGGCCGAAAGCCAAGTTCGTGATGATCAACCTGCCTTTCAACACCATCACCATGGCTCCGATGGCCGTCCGCGGGAAGAAGCACATCGCCGCCAAGGAGATCTCCGTCATCATCCTGGAAGAGGAAGGCACCAATCGCAGCTCGCTCGTCGCCTGGGACGGCAAGAAATACCGCTGGACCGACACCGGCGGCCCCGGCGAATAGCTCATACCCTCTCCTGGTAGGCGCCGGCGACTCGCCGGCGCTTCTTCTTTGCGCGCTCGCCTTTTCTCCGCGCCCTCTGCGTTCAAGCTCTTGCCCCTCCGTGTCTCCGAGGGGAGCGGGCCTTATAATCCCCGCCATGGACCTGGAGCAGAAGCTCGCTGAACTGAAGAAGCGCGACTCCCTCGCCGAAGAAGGCGGCGGCGCCGAGCGCCGCGAAAAGCAGCACAAGGCGGGCAAGATGTCCGCCCGCGAGCGCATCGAGTTCCTGCTCGACGAAGGCACCTTCGAAGAGACCGACAAGCTCGTCACCCACCGCTGCACCGACTTCGGCATGCAGGAGCAGAAGATCCTGGGCGACGGCTTCGTCACCGGCTACGGCCGCATCGAAGGCCGCCTCGTCTTCGTCTTTGCGCAGGACTTCACCGTCTTCGGCGGCTCGCTCTCCGAGACCAACGCCGCCAAGATCTGCAAGCTGATGGACATGGCCATGAAGGTCGGCGCTCCCCTCATCGGCCTCAACGACTCCGGCGGCGCCCGCATCCAGGAAGGCGTGGTCTCGCTCGGCGGCTATGCCGACATCTTCCTCCGCAACACGCTCGCCTCCGGCGTCATCCCGCAGATCTCCGCCATCATGGGCCCCTGCGCCGGCGGCGCCGTCTACTCCCCCGCCATCACCGACTTCATCTGCATGGTCGACAAGACCTCGTACATGTTTATCACCGGCCCCGACGTCATCAAGGCCGTCACCCACGAGGAAGTCACCAAGGAACAGCTCGGCGGCCCCGACACGCACAACGAGATCTCCGGCGTCGCGCACTTCCGCGCCACCGACGACGCCGAGTGCCTCTCGCTCATCCGCGAGCTGCTCAGCTTTGTCCCCTCGAACAACCTCGACGACCCGCCGCGGAAGCCCTGCACCGATCCGGTCGACCGCGCGGAAGAGAAGCTGCAGACCGTCGTCCCCAACGAATCCAACAAGCCCTACGACATCAAGGACGTCATCCACGCCGTCGTCGACGACGGCTACTTCTTCGAGGTGCACGAGCACTACGCGAAGAACATCGTCGTGGGATTCGCGCGGCTCAACGGCCGCTCCGTCGGCATCGTCGCCAACCAGCCCGCCCACCTCGCCGGCGTGCTCGACATCAACGCCAGCGTGAAGGGCGCGCGCTTCGTCCGCTTCTGCGACGCCTTCAACATCCCGCTCATCACCTTCGAAGACGTGCCCGGCTTCCTCCCCGGCACGCAGCAGGAGTACGGCGGCATCATCAAGCACGGCGCCAAGCTGCTCTACGCCTACGCCGAAGCCACCGTCCCGAAGATCACCGTGATCACGCGCAAGGCCTACGGCGGCGCCTACTGCGTCATGGCGTCGAAGCACATCCGCACCGACGTCAACTACGCCTGGCCCACCGCCGAGGTCGCCGTCATGGGCCCCGAGGGCGCGGTCGACATCGTCTACAAGCGTGAGCTCGATAAGGTGCGGAAAGAAGCCGAGGCTCGTTTCAAGAACACCTCGAGCGAAGCGAGAGGCCCCTCGGGCAAGAAGGACGCTGGGTCAGGTGAGGCGGACAAAGCGGTGGCTGCGGAGCGAGCGAAGTTAATCGAACAATTCAAGGACAAGTTCGCGAATCCCTACGTCGCCGCCGAGCGCGGCTACGTCGACGCCGTCATCCAGCCGCGCGAGACCCGCTCCAAGCTGATCGCCGCGCTCGAGATGCTCCAGACCAAGCGCGACAAGAACCCGCCGAAGAAGCACGGCAACATCCCCCTGTAACGGGCCGGCGCGAGTCGCCTTCTAACTTGCGACGATCGCGGCCACCCATACCAGCACCGCCGCCGCCAGCAGGCCGTGCGCCGGCAGAAAACCTCCGAGGAACACGTAGAGAAAGATCGCGGTGGACGCCGGGATCAACGCCGTCAACGCCAAGGTCGCGCGGCTCACCGAAGCCGGCCGCGCCGCCGCCAGGGCGTAGAGCACCGCCAGCGTCAGCAGTGTCGCCGAATCGATCAGCCACAGCGCCTTCAGGCTGTTGGCGTAGAACGCCGGCAGGTTGGAGGCCGCCACCGCTGTCACTGTCTTTGGGAATGCTCGCGCGTGCATCACCGCCCCGCCCGCCAGGATCACCACCGCCATGCCCAACAGTCCCCGCCCCAGTGCGCTCATTTTCCCCTCCTCCTCTCCTCCTGTTTTCATTTCGACTTTCTTCCCCGCATATTCAGCCGCCAGTAGTCCAGCGTCCACGGCGGCTCGGCCGCGCCCGCCTGCCGCGTCAGCTCGTCGAGGAACTCCGCGCGCCGCGTTTCATCCGTGATCGCCGCCAGGTACGGCCGCAGCACGACCTTGCTGGTGAACTGCTGGTACGCGTCGGCCGACTCGAATGGCGTCGGGGTGGATTCGAGCGAGGTCTCGACCTCGACGAATCCTGCCGCGCGCAGCCGCTCCGCCGTCTCCTCCGGCGTGGCGTAATTCCACGGGTTCTTCCACTCGCGGAAGAACGGCTGAAAGCGTGGCTCGCGCCGCAGATCTTCCGCCCGGGAGCGCACGATGTGCAGGTTCGGCCCTCCGCCGCACTGCGCCTCCAGCCGCCCGCCCGGACGCAGCGCACGATGCAGCACGCGGAACAGCTTTGCGTGGTCGAGGATCCAGTGAAAGGTGGCGGTGCTGAAAACCAGGTCGGCCACCTGATTCAGCTTCAGCTCCAGCGCGTCGGCGGCGACAAGCTCCACGCGCCCGCCATATTTCGCCAGCTGCTTGCGCGCCTCTTCCAGCATCGACTCCGACGCGTCCACCGCGATCACGCGCCCGCGCGGCAGCCGCTCCAGCAGCTCCCCGGTCAGCCGGCCCGTGCCGCAGCCCACGTCGAGCACCGTCTCGTCGCCGCGCAGCGCCACCCGCTCGAGCACCCGCATCCCCCAGCGGAACTGCGGGTCGCTCAGCTTCTGGTACGCCGCGCCATCCCAATCGCGCAGTTGTGTCACTTCCTCAGCTTACCTCGTGCCGCGGTTGTCATTTGGTTTTCATCCTCGCTTACCTCCCCTCCTCACTTTCCTCCTGTTTTCATTCCGGCCCGTTTTTCTCTGTGTCTCTGTGTCTCTGTGGTAGGTTTTTGGCTCCGGGGTGAAGCATGTCCGCCGCCTTCAAGGTCGCACTCGCCGACGCCTTCCGCGCCGTCCCCGCCGCCGACGGCAAGAAATTCGCGGAGCTTTTCCGCCACGGCTCGCTCGCGCTCGAGATCTACGCGCCGCGCGAGAAAGACGACCAGAAGCCGCACACCCGCGACGAGGTCTACATCATCGCGCAGGGTTCCGGCGAGTTCCTCTACGGCAACGCCCGCGTCGCCTTCCGCCCCGGCGACTTCCTCTTCGCCGCCGCCGGCCAGCCTCACCGCTTCGAGAACTTCACCGACGACTTCTTCACCTGGGTGCTCTTCTACGGCCCGGAAGGCGGCGAGAAGTAGGCCTGGGCGTCAGGCGACGACCCCGACTGGCGCGGCGATTCGCCTGCCCAAAAGCGTAAGGGGCAGCGCGGAGCGAGACTCGCAGCACTGTGCGACCGAAGGTCGCAAAAAAGAAAAGCTGCTCTCGATTTCGGTGGAACCCGCCCAGCGTTTCGGTGTCTACTGCGTCTAACGAGGCAGCGAGAAGTTCCGCGGGGGCCCGGGATCCCGCGCGTGGGGTGGCGATGCAGCATCGCCTCGCATTCCGGCACGAAGTCGTCCCGTCGACCGAAGACGGCAAGCCGGTCTACGTCTTCGCCGTCGGATACATCATCGCTCTCCGCCCCGGCCTCCCCGCTCCCCAGCCCGTCTTCGCCATCATCTTCCTGCTCGCGCTCTTCCTCACCCTTCCCGAGGTGCGGACCTTCGCGCTCTTCTCCATCCCCGCCGGCATCGCCTGCGGCGCGCTCCTGTACGCCCTCCGCAAGTGGCGCCAGAAGCACTTCCCCACACCCGAAGTCACCCCGCTCGGGCTGTGATTGCCGATTTCCAATTGCCCATTGCTTATTGAGGCCGTGGTTCCAATCGGCAATTGCCAATCGGCAATCGGCAATCAAAACGGCCCGGACGGTGACTATTCAGAAGGCTCGTTTCCTGCTATAATCCTTAGTGCTCTCGTCCGCACTAACCGCATGACTTATCAGTAACTTACCGCCCCCGCGGCTCACTCAGATGGCGCCTGTGTGACGGCGCGAAGTGTGCCCCGGAAACGGGAAACAGGAAACCGGAAACCGAGCGCAAAATGCCCGACGAAAAAGACCCGCAGCTTCCCCTGAATCCGAAGACGCCCGCCGAGCTCGGCCCCGGCGCCGCCTCGATCCTCCCGATGAATATCGAGGAGGAGATGCGCCGCTCCTACCTCGACTACTCCATGTCGGTGATCATCGGGCGCGCGCTCCCCGACGTCTACGACGGCCTCAAGCCCGTGCATCGCCGCGTGCTCTACGCCATGCACGAGATGGGCCTGCTGCACAATCGCAAGCACCTCAAGTGCGCCAAGGTCGTCGGCGAAGCTTTGGGCAAGTATCACCCGCACAATCCCGACGCGCTCTACGACGCGCTCGTCCGCATGGCGCAGCCGTTCTCGCTGCGCTATCCGCTGGTCGATGGGCAAGGCAACTTCGGTTCGGTGGACGGCGACCCGCCCGCGGCTTACCGGTACACCGAGTGCCGCATGACGGCGATCGCCGAAGAGCTGCTCGCCGACATCGACAAGGAGACCGTCGACTTCGTCGCGAACTTCGACAACACCACCACCGAGCCGACCGTCCTGCCGACCAAGGTCCCGAACCTGCTCGTCAATGGCTCGAACGGCATCGCGGTGGGCATGGCGACCAACATCCCGCCGCACAACCTGAACGAGATCGTCGACGCCACCATCCAGCTCATCGAAGAGCCCGAGACCAAGCTGGGCGAGATCCTGAAGATCGTCAAAGGTCCCGACTTCCCCACCGCCGGCTACATCTACGGCAAGAGCGGCATCGCCGAGGCCTACAAGAACGGGCGCGGCAAGTTCATGATGCGCGCCAAGGCGGCGATCGAGAACATCACCAAGGACAAGCAGGCCATCGTCATCACCGAGATCCCGTACCAGGTCAACAAGTCGACGCTCATCAAGCGCATCGCCGACCTGGTGCTCGACAAGGTCATCGACGACGTCAGCGACGTGCGCGACGAATCCGACCGCGACGGCATGCGCATCGTCATCGACCTGAAGCGCGGCGCCGAACCGCAGATCATCCTCAACCAGCTCTACAAGCACACCTCGATGCAGGAGAGCTTCTCGATGATCTTCCTGGCCGTGGTGAACGGCCAGCCGCGCGAGATGGGCCTGATCGAGGCGCTGCAGCACTTCATCGACCACCGTGTCGACGTGGTGCGGCGGCGCACCGCCTTCCTGCTGGCGCGCGCGAAAGAGCGCGCCCACATCCTGGAAGGCTACAAGATCGCGCTCGACAACCTCGACGCGGTCATCAAAATGATCCGCGCCGCGGGCTCGCGCCAGGAAGCCAAGGAAGCGCTGCTCGCCGCCAAGTTCAAGATCGTGGACAAGGAGACGCGCGAAGCCATGGGCCTGGGCTCGCGCAGCGAGGGTGCGCTCAGCGGCAAGCAGGCCGACGCCATCTTGGAACTCCAGCTCTACCGCCTCACCCGGCTCTCCACCGAGGAGATCCTCAAGGAGCTGGGCGAGATCCGCGAGCGCATCGCCGAGTACGAGTCCATCCTCGCCTCCGACAAGAAGCTCCGCGGCGTCATCGTGAAGGAGATGAAGGAAGTCAAGGAGAAGTACGGCGACGCGCGCCGCACGCAGATCACCGACGAGCAGGCCGAGATCGAGCTCGAAGACCTGATCGCCGACGAGCAGGTCGCCGTCACCATCTCGCACAACGGCTACCTGAAGCGCACGCCGGTGTCCACCTACCGCGCGCAGCGGCGCGGCGGCACCGGGCGCACCGGCATGAAGACGCGCGACGAGGACTTCGTCGAGAAGCTCCTCATCGCCTCCACCCACGCGTACCTGCTGGTCTTCACCAACACCGGCCGCGTCTACTGGCTCAAGGTGTACGAGGTGCCGGACGTCGGGCCGGCGGGCAAGGGCAAGCACATCGGCAACCTGGTCGCGCTGCAGCCGGGCGAGACCGTGCGCGCCATCCTGAACGTGCGCGACCTCGAGGAGGAAGGCAAGTTCGTCTTCTTCGCGACGCGCAACGGCACCGTCAAGAAGACGCCGCTCATCGACTTCTCCAACGTGATGTCGCGCGGCATCATCGCCATCGGCGTGGACAAGGGCGACGAGCTGGTCGCGGCGCGCGCCACCGACGGCCAGCAGATCGTCTTCCTGGCGTCGCACGAGGGCATGGCCATCCGCTTCGACGAGGAGGACGTGCGCCCCATGGGCCGCGCCGCCTACGGCGTCCGCGGCATGACGCTCGACAAGAACGACTACGTCGTCGGCATGGCCGTCACGCCCAAGGACGACGGCAAGAACGGCAAGGCGGGCGACGCCAAGGCCAACGGCAAAGCCAAGGCCGACGCCAAGGCCGCGGCGAAGTCGAAGGCCGCTGCCGGCGAGGAACCGGCGGGCGCCGCCGAGATGGCGGGCGAGGCCGCGCACGCGCGCCTCATCCTCTCCGTCACCGAGATGGGCTACGGCAAGCGCACGCACGTGGACGAGTACCGCCTGCAGTCGCGCGGCGGCAAGGGCGTCATCAACGTGAAGACCACGGCGCGCAACGGCAACGTCAGCGCCATCCTGCTGGTCGACGAGCACTCCGAAGCCATGATCATCTCGCAGTTCGGGAAGATCATCCGCATCGACACCACGCAGATCCGCGAAGCCGGCCGCTCCACGCAGGGCGTCCGCCTGCTCCACATGGAAGGCGGCGACAAGGTCGCGGCCGCAACCGTCATCCCCAAGGAAGAAGCCGAGAACGGCAACGGCGGGACCGGCACGCTGATTCAGTAGAAGCTTTGGGTCGGCCCAGGCCGTCTCCGGCCGGGCAGATCTGTTTGAGGAGAGTGGAGCGCCTAGAGCAAGAACTCGCTGTCCCGGCGGCTCTTGTCGGCTGCGAGTTGCTCCAGGATGCTTTCGGTTAGCCGACCGGTCGCGAACCCTGACATAGTTGGTCCAGTGCACCTGCGTCCGCTGTGCGACTGCTGTCCGGCATTGATTTCTCAGGAACGTGCAGCTTCGGCGGGGACGATCTCGGCTTG
>DATIBR010000020.1 GCA_035457425.1 Terriglobales bacterium | reverse complement strand
GGCTCGGCGTGCGCGACTCGTCGAACGTCTTGTTGTACTGGTCGAGGTTGCGGACGCCCCTCTCCGCCAGCAGCTTCAGCCGGCGCTCCATCTCGCGCACCGCGTTGCGCAGCGCGTACGCCGCCACCTTCGGCTCGGTGATGATCGGCGTGTAGAGGTGCGGCACGCCTTCGTAGACGCCCAACTCCAGCCGCTTCGGGTCCACCAAAATCAGCCGCACCTGGTCGGGCGTGGATTTGTAAAGCATCGACATGATCATCGCGTTGATGGCCACCGACTTGCCCGCGCCCGTCGACCCCGCGATCAGCAGGTGCGGCATCGACTGCAGCTCCGCCGTCACGATCCGCCCGTTGATGTCCTTGCCCATCGAGAGCGTGAGCTTCGATTTCGACGCCATGAACTCCTGCGCCTCGATGATCTCGCGCAGCCAGATCGTCTCGCGCTCCCGGTTCGGCACCTGGATGCCCACCGTCGACTTGCCCGCCATGCGCTCGATCAGGATGCTCTCCGCCCGCATCGCCAGGCACAGGTCTTCCGTCAGCCCGGTCACGCGGCTGTACTTGATGCCCGCCTCCGGCTTGAACTCGAACGTCGTCACCACCGGGCCCGGGTTGATGTGGGTCACCTGCCCGATCACGTCGAACTCGGCGAGCTTGTCTGTCAGCACCTGCGCCAGCGCCTTGACCTCCGCTTCGTCGATGGCGGTCTGCTCTTCCGGACGGTGCAGCAGGGAAGTGCTCGGCAGCTTGTAGCCGCCCGCGATGCGCGGCATCGTCGTCTTCGCCTTCGCGCCGGCGTCGGCGCGCGTCCCGATCCCCGGCTCGCCCACGTTCACCGTCATGATGGGCGGCAGGTCGTTCGTCATCGAGGCAGCCGGCGTGGCGCGCCCGCCCTCGAGCGCGCCTGCTTGCGAAGCAGTCGTGCGTTGCGGCTCCGCCACCCGTTCCATCGGCGGCCGCATTGGCGGCACGGGTTGCGCGATCTGCGGCTGCGCGACCGCGCGCCGCTGCGAGACCAGTTGCGCCGTCACCTGCGGAGGCCGCATCCGGCGACGCTCCAGCTCGCGCGCCGCTTTGGCCTTGGCGCGCTCCGCGCGCCAATCCTGCAAGCGGTCCCACGCCGCAAACACGAACGCGAAGCGCGTCTCCGCCCACATCTGCATCGCGCCGAACGAGAACGCGGTCGAGAGGTACAGCGCCACCGCGATCACCGCCAGGCTCACGATGTACGCGCCCATCACGTTGAAGTAGTGGATGAGCGCGTCGCCCACGATGCGCCCCAGCAAGCCTTCCACCGGCACCGAATGCACCCAGCGCCACTGCCAGGGCAGCAGCGCCATCAGCGCGGGGGTGAACACCAGCAGCGTGAACGCTCCGATCGTCTTGGCGACCGGCGAATCCACCGGCCGCGACCGCCACCAGCGCAGCGCCAGCATCCCGAACATCACCGGCAGCAGGAACACGGTGACGCCCCAGAACTGCAGCAGCAGGTCGGCGACGTGCGCCCCGGCCACCCCGATCCAGTTCTTCGCCGGATGCGAAGCTCCGCCCAGCGACGACGCCGTGTTCAACGACGGGTCCTCGGGGGAATACGAAACCAGTGAGAGCAGCAACAACACCGCGGCCACCATCAGCAGGAAGCCGATCAGTTCATTGAAGCGCTTGTTGTTGGTCGGGGTGAATACGCGAACGAAGTATTTCAATCAGATAGACCGCACCCGAGACGGCTATAGAGCCGTGTCCGTGAGAGACACCGCCGCTGTTGTGCGCGCGTACTACGCCAGAGCTGCGCTAAGTATGATGCAACTTTCGGCCGGAAACAATAGAAAAGAAACGACGTGGTCCCGGTCGGCCACTGTGGGCCGTGGACTGTGGACTGTGGACTACCCCCGCGCCGCCCACCACAGCACGAACACTCCCGCCGCCATGCGGTAGATGGCGAACGGCAGGAAGCCGCGCGTCCGCACCCAGCGCATGAACCAGTGCACCACGCCCAGCGCGACCACGAACGACACCAGGAACCCGATGGCCAGCACCGTCCACTCGTGCGCGTTCGCCGGCGCCGCCCCGATTTCGCCCGAGCCGCGCAGCGACTTGTAGAGGTCGTAGAGCGTTGCCGCCGCCATCGTCGGCATGGCGAGGAAGAAGCTGAACTCGAGCGCGGCCGCGCGCGACATCCCGCCCACCTGCCCGGCGGCGATGGTCGCCATCGAGCGCGACGTCCCGGGAAATACCGCGGACAGCACCTGGCATGCGCCCACCCACACCGCCTGCCCGAGCGTGACTTGCTCGATGGTCTGCGTCTCGTGCGGCGTGACCGGCGCGCCATAGTAGGCGTCCACCAGCCACATCACCGCGCCGCCCGCGATCAGCGACCACGCCATCACCGTGAGCCGCTCCAGGTTGTGCCCGATGAGCTTGGTCAGCAGCAGGGAAGGCACCGCCGTGCACACGAACGCGATCATCACCAGCGACAGCGGATGCGTCACCAGCGTCCTATCGCCCCGCTCGCCGCGCGGAAACGTGCGCAGGAACTCCGCGATGCGCTTGCGGAAGTACAGCGGCACCGCCAGGATCGCGCCCAGCTGGATCACGATGGAGTACATCTTCCAGTAGCCGCTGGCGAGGTCGATCCCGACCAGCGACTCGACGATGCGCAGGTGCGCCGTCGAGCTCACCGGCAAAAACTCGGTCAGCCCCTCGACGATGCCCAGCAATACGGAGACTGCGTAATCGTGCATGGCGGACTTATCTTACAGATTGGTCGCCGGTGGAAGAGCGGCCCTTCAGGGCCGCGTCACGAGCCCGACCGGACCGGCTTTAGCCGCGGCAGAAAAAACGATTCAGTCGCTCGGCGCGCCGTAGGTCGGCAGTCCCTGCTCGACCAGGTAGATGAGCCGCGTCGCCCGCGGCCCGTAGTCGCTCTCGGGATACGTGGTCGTGATCCGCTGCGCCAGCGACACGGCCTTGCCCTTCGCGCCCGCCGACTTCCCGTTGTCGCCCTCGGTCTTGTAGATCTCCACCAGCGCCGACTGCCGCCACGCCGCGTTGTACAGCGCCTCGGCCGCCTTGGGCGACTTCGGGTGCTCGTCGGCGTACTTGGTGTAGAGCTCCGTCTCTTTCTCCGGACACCTCGACTTGCCCTGCCAGTCGCCGCAGATCTTGTTGTCGAGCAGGTTGTAGTCGGCCAGGTCCGCCCACTTCGTGCCCGGATACTTCTTCCGGACCTTCTTCATCTCGTCTTCCGGGATCTGCGCGCGCATGCTGGGGTTTTCCTCGCGCGCCGAGGCCCGCGTCCAGACGTCGACCGAATCGATCTGCCACACGATGTCGGCGGCGCGGTAGTGCGCCTCCGCCGCCAGCGGCGAGTTCGGGAAGTACTCCGCGATGCGCATGTAGAGCCGCGCGGCGTCGCGCTCGGCGCCCTTGCGGCCGTGTCGCTTCTGCGCCTCCGCCTCCGAGTCCACCGCCTCGCCGAACAGGATGCGGTCGCCGTTCGGCGTCGTCGCGCGCACCACACCCTTGTCCTCGATCCAGCCGCTCACGTTCTTGTTCTGGTCGGTCGTGACGAACACGTGCAGCCAGCCCGGCGTCTTCTCCAGGATGGGCGTCTCGCGCCCGCGCGGGACCTCCCCCAGCCGCGCCGAGTCCGTCGCCGGCGCCTGGTAGATGGTCATCGGCCGGATCGGCACCCCGCGCTCCACCTGCTTCGGCGGCTCTTGCGCGAGCGCAAGGGCGCCCCACACGACCAACGCGGCAGCTGCGAGCCTCGCCAGCCTCACTTCGCGCTCCCTTCGAACATCTCTTCCGCCTTCACCACATTGATCCGGTCACGCGGGATGTTCAGCGGGTACGCCTTCCACTCCTCGTCCTGCTTCAGCATCGCCTGCTTCTCCGCCGGGATGGGCTCGGTGATGTGGTACTCCGCCAGCGTCTTGCTGGTGACGTTGGTGTTGTTCGCGATGTCGTTGGCCAGCTTCTCGCCCTCCGCCGCGTTCG
>DATIBR010000019.1 GCA_035457425.1 Terriglobales bacterium | reverse complement strand
ACGACCACCGGCGCCTTGGTCGCCAGGAACAGCGTGGAAAGGAAGTCGTCGGCCAGCCCGTTGGCGAACTTGGCCAGCGTGTCCGCCGTCGCCGGCGCCACGACCAGCGCGTCGATCGACTGCGCCACCCCGATGTGCTCGACCGCCGAATCGATGTTCGGCTGCTCCGCCCCGGTCCCGAACAGGTCGGTGATGACCTTCTCGCCCGAGAGCGCTGCGAAGGTCAGCGGGCGCACGAACTCCCGCGCCGCGCGCGTCATGATCACCTGCACGCGCACTCCGCGGTCCTGCAGCAGGCGGACGAGCTCCGCCGCCTTGTAGGCCGCGATCCCTCCGCACACTCCCAGGGCGACTTTCATAGCCAATCGTTGATTCTACTTCGTTGGGATCGCCGATTGCCGATCCCCGATTGCCGATTCAGGTACATCCCGCCTCGATCGCCAATCGGCGATTGGAGATCGGCAATCTATGGGATGCGGCCGGCGCGGGAAAGATTCCGACACACCCGTGGCGCGGGCGTGCTTAGGCGGATGAAAAGGAAGGACTTACTTGCGTCCGAGCGCGTGATCGAGCAGGTCGCTGACCGAGTCCTTGGCCGTCTTCGCGGGGCCTGCCCCCACCACGTGCCCGACCTTGCCGGCCTCGATCTCCTGCTGCGCGATGCGACATGGCTTGCGCGACGCCGTGTCCACCAGCGGACGCGAGCCACCCTGGAGCTGCCGCGCGCGCCGCGCCGCGACCAGGATGTAACGGTAGTTGCTGTCGAATCCTTCGATGAGCTTCATGGACTTCCTCACGGGACCTCTTACCGCTGGGGGGTGGCGGACATCTGGAACGACTTCAGGACCGACTCAGCCTTCGTCTTCATGTTCTCGCGCAGGTTGCGCTTCGAACCCTCGGCCACCGCTTGCTCTTCCGGCGTGAGCGGCCGGCCTGCGCGCTTCAGGCGCTCGCCGACCACGATGCCCTTCAGTTGGTCGATGGAGAGTTCCAGCTGGTCGTTCACAAGAATATAGTCGTAATTCGGGTAATTCTCAATCTCCTTGGCCGCTTCCTGCAGTCGCCGCTGGATGACCGCCTCGGAATCCGCGCCCTCCGCCTCGCTCCGCCGCCGCAGCCGCAGCTCCAGCACCTGCCGCGAGGGCGGCAGCACGAAGATGCTCACCGAATCCGGCGCTTTCTCCTTCACCTGCTTCTCGCCCTGCACGTCGATGTCGAGCAGCAGGTCCTTGCCGCGCAGCTCGGCCTCGCGCAGGAACCGCCGCGCCGTCCCGTAGTAGTTGCCGAACACGTCGGCGTGCTCCAGGAACTCGCCCTGCCCGATCATGCGCTCGAACTCGTCGCGCGAGATGAAGTAGTACTCCCGCCCGTTCTGCTCGCTGCCGCGCTTCGACCGCGTGGTGTACGACACGGAAAACTCCAGGTCGGGCACCACCTTGCGGATCTCGTTCACCAGCGTCGACTTCCCCGACCCGCTCGGCGCCGAGATGATGTAAAGGATCCCGCTCATTCGACGTTCTGCACCTGTTCGCGCGCCTTCTCGATCTCCGACTTCATCTTCAAGCCGAGCTCGGTGATCCGCAGCCCTTCCCCCGAGACGCCCGCCGTCTTCGACAGCAGCGTGTTTGCCTCGCGGTTCATCTCCTGCAGCAGGAAGTCCAGCTTCTTGCCGATCTCCGTGCCCTGCTCCAGCAGCAGCTCCAGGAAGTGCGCGATGTGGTTGTGCATGCGCACGATCTCTTCCTGGATGTCCGACCGCTCGGCCAGCAGCGCCGCTTCCTGCAGCACGCGGTCCTGGTCGGCGTGGTTGCCGATCAGTTCCTTCATCCGCGCCTCGACCTTCTCCAGGTATGCCTTCGAGACCACCGGCCGCAGCTTCTCGATCTCGGTGGTCGCGGACTTCAACCCCTGCATCCGCTCGCGCAGCTCGCGCTCGATGCCCTTGCCCTCCAGCGTCCGCATCTCGTTCAGCAGCCCCACGCACTCGTCCAGCTTCGCCAGCACCGCCTGCTCGAAGTCGCCGTCCACGCTCGCCATCGCCGAGCTCAGCGCCCCCGGCATGCGCAGGATGGCGTTCAGGTCGGGCTCCGCCGAGACCGCGAACTGCTTCGCCGCGGCGCGGAACGCCTGCACGTAGCCGCCGACCAGGTCCTTGTTGACCTCGAACTGCGCCGTCGCGCCGCGCTCGATCCCTAGGATCACGTCCACGTGCCCCCGCGCCAGCTTGTCTTTCAGCGCGCGCCGCAGCTTCATCTCCAGCGCGTCCGTCTCCGACGGCATCCGCAGGTTCAGGTCGAGGAAGCGGTGGTTCACCGACTTCAGCGACAGCGTGAAGGCGAGCTGCTCGCCTGCCTGCCCCTTCACTTGCGCGAACGCGGTCATCGAACGCACGGGCATCGGCGGCGCGCCTCCTTGTTGGGGAAAAAGGTCCGGCTGCACTCCTCGAGCGAGAGCTTTCCGCACGCGTAGAGTGTCCACTGGCTGCGCATCGGCTTGCTGTCCTTCCCCATCCAGATCCCCTGGTCGTAGTTCGTTGCCGAGAACGTGCTGTACCCGACTTTCCGCACGTACACCGACGCCATCGGGCCGCCGCTGCCATGCGGCAGCAGGTTTACCAGCTTTCCCGCGCCCGTCTCGAGCAGCGGCACCCACATCCGCCGCTCGGGAAACTTCGCTACGCCGCGCTCGTCCGTCATCACCGTCGCGTACTTGCCGTCACGGAACGGGTAATAGGTCCACGTCTCCGTGACCTCGACCTCCGCGACCGGGCTGCCGGCCTCGTCGCGTGCCACGATCTCCCACTCCGGCGCCACCACCACCGGCCGCGGGAACAGCAGCGCCACCAGCGCCACCGCCATTCCGATCAGGATGGCCCGCTTCATACCGTCGGGAGCTTCGAGTCCAGCTCGACGAACTGCAAATCATACAGCCGGCGGTAGGTGCCGTCGCGCGCCATCAGCGATTCGTGCGTCCCGACGTCGGTGATGCGCCCGCCCTCCAGCACCACGATGCGGTCGGCGCGCCGCACGGTCGAGAGCCGGTGCGCGATCACGAACACCGTGCGCCCCGTCATCAGGTTCGCCAGCGCCGACTGCACCAGCGACTCGCTCTCGGCGTCGAGCGCCGACGTCGCCTCGTCCAGGATCAGGATGGGCGCGTTCTTCAAGATGGCGCGCGCGATGGCGATGCGCTGCTTCTCGCCGCCCGAGAGCCGCGTGCCCTTCTCTCCGACCACGGTGTTGTACCCGTCCGGCATCTGCGTGATGAAGTCGTGCGCCAGCGCGGCCTGGGCCGCGGCTTCCACCTCCGCCTGCGAGACCTGCTGCCGCCCGTACGCGATGTTGTTCCGCACCGTGTCGTTGAACAGGATGGTCTCCTGCGTGACGATGCCGATCTGCGCGCGCAGCGACGCCAACGTGACCTCCCGGGTGTCGTGCCCGTCGATGGTGATTCGACCGTCCGTGACGTCGAAGAAGCGCGGCACCAGGTGCACCAGCGTGCTCTTGCCCGCGCCGCTCGACCCGACGATGGCCAGCACCTCGCCCCGCTTCACGCTCAGCTCGATGCCGTGCAGCACGCCGCGCTCTTCCGTGTCGTCGGCGTAGGCGAAGCTCACGTTCTCGAAGCGCACCGACTCGTGGAAGGCCGGCAGCTGCTCCGCGCCCGGCTTCTCCCGGATCTCATCCTCTTCGTCGAGGAACTCGAAGATCGAGGAGCTCGCGCCCAGCGCCTGCTGGAAGTTGTTGTTGTAGATGGCGAACTTGCGCACCGGATCGTAGAGCTTGAACACCGCGAAGATGAAGGCCAGGTAGACGCCGGGCGTCAGGTAGCCGACTTTGATGTAGTCGCGCCCGAGCAGCAGCAGCAGCGCGATGGCGATGGCGCCGATGGTCTCGATCACCGGCCCCGTGATGGCGTAGGCCGAGACCGCGCGCAGGTTCGCGCGGAACAGGCTCCGGGCCGCCTGCCGGAAGCGCGCGCCCTCCCACGCCTCCATGCTGAATGCCTTCACGATGCGGTTGCCGGTGATGGTCTCGTGCAGGATGTTCTGCACCCCCGCGAGCTGGTCCTGGCCCTTGCGCGTCGTCGAGCGCACGCGCTTCCCCACGCGCCGCGCCGAAAAGAAGATGAACGGGATGAACACCAGCAGCACCCACGCCAGCTTCCCGCCCAGCAGCGCCACCACGCACGCCGTGAAGATCAGGATGAAGAACTGCTGCAGGAACTCCGCCAGCACCGTCGACATCGCGAACTGCACCTTCTCGATGTCGTTGATGATGGTCGACAGCAGCGTCCCGGTGCTGTGCTTCTGGAAGAACGCCGCCGAGCGCCGCAGGATGCCGTCGTACACCTGGTTGCGCAGGTCGGTGATGAGCCCGAAGCCCGCGTAGTTCACCAGGTACGTTCCCAGGTAGTCGCACAGCGCCTTGAACAGCGTCGCCATCACCATCGCGAACGCCACCACCGTCCAGGCATTGTGGAAGTGCGAGGGCACGAACTGCTGCAGGTAGACGGGCGGGCCGCCCCCCGGCATGCGGAACAGCAGGATGTTCTCCGAGCCCGACGCCGGATTCAGCACGCGGTCGAGCACCGGCCCGATCAGCAGCACGCGGAAGGCGTCGAACAGTCCCACCAGCGCCATCAGGAACACGGACGCCCCGAGCTGCAGCCAGTACGGCCGCACGTAGCGCAGCAGCCGCGTCAGTTGCCGCATCGGGACCTCTTATGTGAGGGAGCGGAACGCAAGCCTAGATTCTAATCTGTGGACTGTGGACCGTGTACTGCGGACTACTTCGGCGAGTCCCGATGCTGCACCTTGACGCGATACCCCGCGCGCGCCAGCCGCTGCTGCACCTCTTCCGCGATCATCACCGAGCGGTGCTGCCCGCCGGTGCACCCGAACCCGATCGTCAGGTAGCTCTTCCCTTCGCGCACGTAGTGCGGCAGCAGGTACGCCAGCATGTCCACCACCTTGCGGATGAACTGCCGCGTCTGCGGAAAGCTCCGGATGTACCGCGCCACCGCCGCGTCGCGCCCCGTCAGCGGCCGGTACTTCGGGATGAAGTGCGGGTTGGGCAGGAAGCGCACGTCGAACACCAGGTCGGCCTCCGCCGGCACGCCGTTCTTGTAGCCGAAGCTCACGCACGAGACCATGATGTTCTTGTCGCGCGGCTCGCGTGCGAAGCGCCGCGTGATGTGCGCGCGCAGTTCGTGCACGTTGAACTTGGTGGTGTCGACCACCATGTCGGCCAGCCCCCGGATCGGCTTCAGCCGCCTGCGCTCCGCGGCCAGCGCCGCCTTCACCGTCGAGCCCTTGCCCAGCGGATGCGGCCGCCGCGTCTCGCTGAACCGCCGCAGCAGCGCCTCGTCCGACGCTTCCAGGAAGATGACCCGCGTCGGCAGCGCCCGCTTCAGCGACCGCAGGATGCCCGGCAGCCGCGGCAGCGCGTGCCCTTCCCGGATGTCGGCGACCAGCGCCGCCCGCGGGATCTGCGCCGACTCCCGCACCAGCTCTGCGAAGTTCGGGATCAGCTCCACCGGCATGTTGTCGACCGAGTAGTAGCCCAGGTCCTCGAGCGCCTTCAGCACGCTCGCCTTCCCGGACCCCGACATCCCGGTGATGACCACCAGTTCGGTCCCGCGTTGGAGCGCCTGCCTCCCGCTGCGCCGCGCTTTTCGGCCCTTCTTCGCCATCCTCTCCATGCTATCAGCCCACGCAAACAAAACGGCCCCGCCGCGGCGGGGCCGTGAGCTCCTCTCCGTCATCGCGCCGCTGCCGCTCCCAGCGCGTTCGGCGCCTGCCCCGCAATGGCGTTGATCCCATCGCACATCTTGCTCACCACCATGAACACCAGCACCAGGCACGCCGGCGGGAAGATCAGGTAGCAGATCAGGAACGCCAGGAATGTCCCCTCCGACGCCGGCTCGCCCGGCACGTTGTGCCGCGCCTTGTAGCCGTTGTAGTCGGCCGCCCAACCCCAGATCGAAACGAACATCCAGTACAGGTTGAAGAACGGGATGAACAGGAACCCGACCGCCTGACCGGGTGTCGTGCGCACCTGCCCGTCCTGGATCGCCTGCCACGCCTTGTACAGCAGCACCAGGAACGTGATGGCCGGCACCCACATCGACAGCATCGCCAGCATCATCATGCCGAAGGCGCCCGCGATGACCGCGCCCGCGGCATCCTGGTTCCCCCGCTCCTGCGCCGCCGCCGCCCCGCCGATCAGGGCCACCATGAACAGCAGAAAGAAAACCACTGCCAGCGCCATGCCGCCGCCGATCAGCAGCATGTACGTGTTCTTTTGCACCGGTCTGACCATGGAGCCTCCTTCGGGGGCGGCTGAGTTTTACTCCGGAACCGCGCCCGGAACAACAACAATCAACGCGCTCCTGCCTGCTTCAGCAACTGGATCATCTGCGGATCCGGGCCGGCGGACCCGCTGCGCGCGCTCGCCCGCGCCAGCGCCGTCTCGCCCCGCGCCGTGCGGCGGTTCGGGTCCGCGCCCGCCTCGAGCAGCTTCTGCGCCACCTCCACGTACCCGCGCGACGCCGCCTCGATCAGCGGCGTGTTCCGCTCCCGGGTGGTCGCGTTCGGGTCGGCGCCGCGCTTCAGCAGCAGCTCGACCTGCGGCGCGTCGCCCTGCGCCGCCGCCAGCAGCAGCGCCGTCGTGCCGCTCGCCGACGCCGCGTTCACGTTCGCCCCTTTCCCGAGCAGCGCCAGCGCGCAGCCGTAGCAGTGCGCTTGCGCCGAGATCATCAGCGGCGTCCAGCCCACGGTGTCGCGCGCGTTCGGGTCGGCGCCCGCTTCCAGCAGCATCTGCACCGCGCTCGGATGTTCCTCCGAGCACCCGTGGTGCAGCGCCGTCCAGCCGCGGCGGTCCGCCAGCGCCAGGTCTGCCTTCTTCACCTTCGGCACCGAGAGCAGCGGGCGCATCACGTCCTGGTCGCCCTGCGCCGCCGCGAACATCCACAGCGTGTGCCCTTCGCGGTCGCGGACGCCCGCGTCCGCCCCGCGTCCGAGCAGCAGCTCCACCGCCTCCGGCTTGCCTTCCAGCACCGAGACGGTCAGCGCCGTCCAGCCGTTCACGTCGGCGGCGTTCACGTTGATCTTGGGAGTGTCGAGCAACAGCGGCATCAGCTCGACGTCGCCGAACTCCGCCGCCGTCATCAGCGCGGTCACGCCGCTCTCGTCGGCCGCGTTGATGTCGGCCTTGCTCGAGAGCAGCAGCTTCACCATCTCGGCGTCGCCGCCTTCGACCGCGATCATCAGGGCCGAGACCTTGTGCTCGTCCGCCGCGTTCGGGTCGGCCTTCTTCGCCAGCAGCTCGCGCGCCCGCGCGACGTTGTCGTTCTCGACCGCCGCGAGCAGCTGCTGGTTCAGCTTCTCGCGCGCCGCCGCCCACTTCGCCGCGCGCTCCGCCGCGCCCGCCGGATCCACCGCCTTGGCAGCCTTCTTGCTGGGCTTCCCTGCGGCGGGCTGCTGCGCAGAGAGCACACCGCCGGCGCTCAGCGCGAGCGCCATCAGCCAGTGACACACTTTCGACCTGGACATGGAAGTGGCCTTACTCGGAACCGGTTCAAGGGGGAGGAAGATTGCCGAGATTGTAGGCCGGTTCTCTCTCACCGCAGCAGAAAAAAAGAATGGGCGGTCGCGTCAGCGACCGCCCTTCCTCATCTGTGGACTGTGTACCGTGGACTGTGGACTGCCTTCAAGGCGCTTCGATCAGCTCCATCTTGCCGTCCTTGGTCCGGTGCAGCACCTTCACTCTGCCTTCCTTGTCGCGGAAGACGAAGACGTCGCGGTCGCGGAACTCCGCCTCCTTGATGGCCTCTTCCAGCGTCAGCGGCCGCAGCGCGACCGCCTCTTCGGACTTGACGACGTGCGCCTCCGCCATCCGCACCACCGCCGGAAACCCGTGGACGACCACCGGCACCGCGGTCGAAGCGCTCGCTCCCACCGCGATCTGCATCCGCGGCAGCTCCGGCGCCTCCGCCGCGGCCCAGCGCTTGTGCTTCGCGTTGCGCTTCTTCGCCCGCCAGCGCCCCTTGTACTTCACCGCCTGCCGCTCGATGCGGTCCAGCGCCTCGCCGATCGCCACCGTCATGTCGCTGGTCTCGGCGACGCCCACGATGGGATGGTTGCGCACCGTCACCGTGATCTCCGCGATCGCACGGTGCTTCTCCGTCGCCAGGATCACGTGCGTGTCAAAACTTGTTCCGAGGATCTTTTCGAGCTTCGTGAGGCCGTGCTCGAGCTGTTTGCGGATCTGGGGAGTGATCTCGTACTGCCGTCCCGTTACTTCCACGCTCATTGACTCCCTCCTTAAGGACCGTCGCGGCGGGCGCCGCAGGCCGTCCGGGTGGAACCAAAGCTCAGTGCATTCGTTTCGCGCCCTTCCGGGGTATCCCCCGTGGATACCCAACCGGGCTAGTTCTTGATCCTCCTTTGATGGGTCGATGGGATCTTCATGTCCTCGCGATACTTGGCCACCGTCCTGCGCGTGACCTGGATGCCCTGCGACTGCAAGATCCGCGTGATCTGCTCGTCGGTCAGCGGACGCGCCGGGTCTTCTTCTTCGATGAGTTTTTTCACGCGGCGCTTCAGGATAAGCAGCGACGTGTTCCCGCCCTCCGGCCCCTGCACGCTCTCGGAGAAGAAGTAGCGCAGCTCGAACACTCCCTGCGGCGTATGCGCGTACTTGTTGGCGACCGCGCGCGAGACCGTCGACGGGTGCACGCCGATCTCCTCCGCCACTTCCTTGATCATCATCGGCTTCAACTGGTCCACGCCCTGGTCGAGGAACTCGCGCTGCCGCTGCACGATCGAGTAGCACACCTTCATGATCGTCTGCTTGCGCTGCTCGATGTTCTTGATCAGCTGGATCGCCGACTTGTAGCGCTCCTTCACGTAGTTGCGGACGTCCTTCTCCGCCGCGTCGCGGTGCAGCAGCTTGCGGTACGTCGGGTTCAGCCGCAGCACCGGCATGTCGTCTTCGTTCATCAGGATCAGGTACTCGTCGCCCTGCTTGATGAACGCCACGTCCGGCTCGATCAGCCGCGGCTCCACCTTGTTGTAGCGCAGCCCCGGCTTGGGATCGAGCCGCTTGATGAACTCCAGCGCCGCCTGCACCGCTTCCACCGGCTTCCCGATGGCGCGCGCGATCTCCTTGTGCTGCTTGTTCTGCAGCAGCTTCAGGTGGTCGCCCACGATCGCGATGCAGTCATGGATGACCGGCAGCGTCTCCAGCCCTTCGTCTTCGGCGAGCCGGCGCTGCGAATCCAGCTGCAGCAGCAGGCACTCGCGCAGGTCGCGCGCCGCCACCCCCACCGGGTCCATCTCGCGGACCAGTTGCAGCGCTTCCGCCAGGTCGCGTTTGTCGAAACGCGCGCGGTGGTTCGAAGGCATCTCGAGCAGCTTGGAGCGCACCTTCGCGGCCTGCACCTGCG
>DATIBR010000018.1 GCA_035457425.1 Terriglobales bacterium | reverse complement strand
GGCCCGGCAAGGGGAACATCGACTGGGCCAACACCATGCGCCTGCTGCACTCCGCGCCCCAGTCGCCGGCGCTGCTGCTGGAAATCGACGGCGAGGGCCAGGACATCGTCGCCGGCATGGCCGAGACCTATGCGCGGCTCGAGCTGGCCGTCTCCGCCGCCGCGAATCGCTAGAGTCCCGCTTTAGCCACGGATTGCCACGGATGAACACGGATTTCTTTTCTTTCGTTGTCTAGCACGATTCGCCTGACTTGTGCTTTCGGCCCAAAGTTCAGCAGCAGTCCTACCTCGATCTTGGTGCCGCGTAAGTAGTTGATCACCTGCGCTTCATGCGCCTTATCAAGGACGGAACAAGCTTTCAACTCGACCAGGACGAGCCCCTCAACAACGAAGTCGGCTTTGAAGTCCCCTACACGCTTGCCGTGAAAGAACACCGGCACTGGGAACTGCCGGTGGTACCGGATCCCCGCTTCGACGAAGGCAATGGCCAGCGATTCCTCGTAGACCGACTCCAGGAACCCGTTGCCGAGCTCGTTATACACGGCATAGAAAGCACCGATGATCTTCTCCGTAAGCTCTTCGTGTTTCATGGTGACCGGAGGTTAGGCCGCTCCCGCCCGTCAAGACAAGACCCAAGACAAAATCCGTGAGAGCCGTGGAATCCGTGGCTTAAGGCTTTTTTTGCCCTCCTGCTAGAATCATGGGTTCTCCTATGGACGCACCTGTCACCAGCATCACGCAGATCGGCCGCCACGACGGCGAAGTCGTCACCCTGCGCGGATGGCTCTACAACCTGCGCGAGAGCGGCAAGCTGCTGTTCCCCATCTTTCGCGACGGGAGCGGCGTCATCCAGGGCATCGTGCCGAAGAACGCCGCGCCCGAGGCGTTCGAGACGGTGAAGAACCTCACGCTGGAGTCGAGCGTGATCGTGACCGGCAAGGTGCGCGCCGACAAGCGCGCGCCCGGCGGCTACGAGCTCGACGTGCAGGACGTGAAGGTCGTCCAGAAAGTGCCGGAGAGCGACCCGTTCCCGATCTCGCTCAAGGAGCACGGCGTCGACTTCCTGATGGAGCACCGCCACCTCTGGGTGCGGACGCCGCGCCAGGCCGCCATCCTGCGCATCCGCGCCGAGATCGAGAACGCCGCGCGCGAGTTTTTCAACGAGCGCGACTTCGTGCTCACCGACCCGCCCATCCTCACGCCCGCGGCGTGCGAGGGCACCAGCACGCTCTTCGAGGTGCCGTACTTCAACGACATGGCCTACCTCACGCAGAGCGGCCAGCTCTACATCGAGGCCACGGCGATGGCGCTGGGCAAGGTGTACTCGTTCGGCCCGACGTTCCGCGCGGAGAAGTCGAAGACGCGCCGTCACCTCACCGAGTTCTGGATGGTGGAGCCCGAGGTCGCCTACCTCGAGCTCGACGGCCTGATGGAGCTGGCCGAGCAGTTCATCAGCTACATCGTGCAGCGCGTGGTCGAGCGCCGGCACCCGGACCTCGACACCATCGGCCGCGACATCGCGAAGCTCGAGAAGATCACGCCGCCGTTCCCCCGCATCTCGTACGACCAGGCGGTCGCCGCGCTGCAGGAGGGCCACTCCAAGGGCGAGCTGGAGCACAAGTTCGAGTGGGGCGGCGACCTCGGCTCGCCCGACGAGACTTACTTGTCGAGCAAGTACGACAAGCCGGTCATGGTGCACCGCTATCCCGCGCAAGTGAAGGCGTTCTACATGGAGCCCGACCCGGCCGATCCGAGCAAGGCGCTCTGCGTCGACGTGCTCGCGCCGGAAGGCTATGGCGAGATCATCGGCGGCTCGCAGCGCATCGGCTCCTACGAGAAGCTGCAGCAGCGCATCCGCGAGCACAACCTGCCGGAAGAGGCCTTCAAGTGGTACCTCGACCTGCGCAAGTACGGCGGGGTGCCGCACGCCGGCTTCGGCATGGGCATCGAGCGCGCGGTCGCCTGGATCTGCGGCCTCGAGCACGTGCGGGAGACCATCCCGTTCGCGCGCACGCTGACGCGGATCTACCCGTAAAGTCTTCGGTCTTCGGCCCTCGGTCGTCGGCCGACCCGACTGGTCGCGGCCGACGGCCGACGACCAACAGCCCGACAACAAACCTCACGAAATCAATAGCTTAGCCAAAAGAGGCTGACTCCCCTGATTCCCATCCCCGGCAGCTTTTCTGCTCCCCATTTAGAATAGAGGTTTCGGCGAAGCTCCTGCCGAGCCCCCGGTCATGGCTGCCAATCCCACTCCGCCGCCCCAGCCCGTCAGTGGTCCGAGCATCGCGCCCAAGAAGATCCGGGTCATCGGCGTGCCGCTCGACCTGGGGGCCTCGCGCCGCGGGGTCGACATGGGCCCGTCGGCGGTGCGCGTCGCCGGGCTCGAGGCGCGCCTGGAAGCCGAAGGCCACGTGGTCGAGGACGCCGGCAACGTCGCCGTCGCCATCGCCGAGCAGAAGAAGGAAGGCTCGCCGCACGCCAAGTACCTGAAGGAGATCACCGCCACCTGCACCAAGCACGCCGAGCTGGTGCTGAAGACGCTCGAAGCCGGCAAGACGCCGCTGGTGCTGGGCGGCGACCACTCGGTCGCGGCGGGCACGGTCGCCGGCGTCGCCGAGTTCTACCGCAAGCAGAACCAGAAGATCGGGCTCATCTGGATCGACGCGCACACCGACATCAATACGCCCGACACCTCGCCCTCCGGCAACGTCCACGGCATGCCGCTCGGCGCCATCATGGGGCTCGGGCCCGCCGAGCTCGGCAACATCTTCGGCTTCTCGCCCAAGGTGCAGCCCGAGAACTGCGTGCTGGTCGGCATCCGCGACATCGACGCGGTCGAGAAAGAGAACGTGCGCAAGGCCGGCGTCGAGGTCTTCACCATGCGCGACATCGACGAGCGCGGCATGCGCACGGTCATCGAGGAAGCCCTGCGCATGGCGGGCCGCGGCACCGCCGGCTACCACGTCTCGCTCGACATGGACTGGATCGATCCCGAGGACGCGCCCGGCGTGGGCACGCCGGTGCGAGGCGGCGCGACGTATCGCGAAGCCCACCTCGCCATGGAGATCATCGCCGACCACGGGCGCATGACGAGCTTCGAGATCGTCGAGGTCAACCCGGTCATCGACGAGCACAACCGGACGGCAGACCTGGCGGTCGAGCTGGCGCTGAGCGCCTTCGGAAAGAAGATCCTCTAGCGGAGCGCCGGCGTCTCGCCGGCCGCGCGGCATCCTGCCCGCGCTTACTTTTCATCCCGGCAAGCGTCCTACTCCCATGCCGACCATCGATCGTCGTGTGTTCTGCACCGCCGCCGCGGCACTGCCCGCGGCCGCCTTCCTGCCTTCGTTCTCCAAGCCGTTTCGGCAGCCGCAGCTCGACGAAGCTGCGCTCCAGGTGCTGGCGCGGACGCCCGGCTTCGCCATGGTGGGCTCCATCGGCGGCAAGAAGGCGCATGAGCTCCGCGGGCTGCGCGAGGCAGGGAAGCCGCAGGCCTTCGACGAGCAGACGCTGTTCCCGGTCGCTTCGCTCACCAAGTCGGTGTTCTCCTACGCCGTGCGGAAACTCGTCCGCGCGGGTCGCTTCGACCTGACGCGCCCGCTCAGCGCTTACATGGATCTCGGGCTCCCGGGCGAACAGGCGAAAACGATCACTGGGCGTCACGCGCTCACGCACTCCACCGGCCTGCCGAACTGGATCTTCGACCCGAAGCAGGAGCTCGCGCAGGCTTTCGCGCCCGGGACTGACTGGAGCTACTCCGGCGAAGGCTACTTCCTGCTGCAGCGCGTGCTCGAGACCGCCGTGCTCAAGCAGCCCATCCGCAAGTTCTTGGGCGAGACCTTCCAGGAGCTGGGCATGACGGACAGCCGGCTCGCGCTGCGCAAGGAAGACGAATCGCGCTGCGCGCGCGGGCACGGCCGCCGCGGCCGCCCGGACGACGAAGACGCGTTTTACTGGGACCGTCGCAGCTACACCGGCATCGCGGCGCTCGGGCTCGATCCGGAGAGCACGACCGCGGACGAAAAGATCGCCGCGCTGAAGAAAGCCGGCAAGCCGGCGCTCCACGTCGCCATCACGCCCAACGTCGCGGGCTCGATGTGGACCACGGCGGCGGACTTCGAGCGCTTCCTCTCCGCGCTCGCCGCTGACATCCAGGCGCGCGCCGATGACTACGTCCCGCGCGTCGAGGTCAACAGGATGATCCACTGGGCCGATGGCATCGGCGTCGACGTGACCGGCGGGCCGGCGTGGTTCCAATGGGGCGATAGCCCGGGCTACAAGAACCTGCTCTGGGTCGAGCAGGGCGGCAAGACGCACCTCGCCATCTTCACCAACGGCGAGCGCGGCGCTTCGCTCTACAGTTGGCTGCTGCGCCACGCGCTCGACGCCGACCGCGCCGCTCTCTACTGGATCTGAGCGTGCGGGTCCTAGCGGGTGCCGTCCCTGGGACTCTCACGTGGTCTTGTTCTGTTCCCGCTTTCCCGATACGGACGTGCCGGGCCACGTAAGGAAGTGCATCCGCCGGTTAGTTCCTGTACCCTCTCGCGCATGATCTGCCCGACCTGCGCGCAACCCGTCCAGGGCTCCGAACGCTTCTGCAACTACTGCGGCGGAGCGCTGGCCGGCACGGCCGCAGCGGCCGCCACGCCCGGCGCCACTGCCGCGGCGCCCGCCGCCGGCGAGACGCGCGGCGTCGGCGGATGGCTGCTGCTGTTCTGCATCTGGGTGACGATCTTCAGCCCGCTGATGGAGCTGCGCGTCCTTCCTTACCTGCGTTACCTGGGCGAGAACTGGATGCTGCTGGTGTCGCTTGGCGTGGCCGTGTTGGGCATCGTCACCGGCGTCCAGTTGTGGCGCGCGAAGCCCCAGGCGCTGGTGATGCTGCGCCTCTACTTCGGAGTGGTGCTCACGATGGCGGTGCTGAGCATCTTCCTCTTCTTCCGCGCGACCCACGGCGAGATGCTGGGCGGGATATGGGTGTTCGGCGGGTGGCTGCGGACCTTCCTGTTCCTCGGCATCTGGATCGCTTACTTCCGCGTGTCGAAGCGCGTCCGCAATACGTACGGCGCGAACCTCTAACCGGGAAGGGGGGCGCGGCTAGCGCGAAGTTCGCTGTCGTGCTTCCGCCTCGGCGAGCCAGCCGCGGCGCAGCTTCTCGGGCGGGACGTTCGAGAGATACGGCTTGAGGTCGAGGATGGGCGTGCCGTCGAGCATGTCGAGGCCGCGGACGTGCAGGCGCGCGTCTTCGCGGCGCAGCAGCTCGACCACGGTCAGCCCGATGGGATTGGGCCGCTGCGGCGAGCGGGTCGCGAACACGCCGTGCGGCCGGTCGTCGCTCGGCGGGTGCGCGATGAGCTCGTAGCCTTCCGCGCGGTCGAACTCCCACAGCACGTAAAGGTGCGAGAAGCCCTCGATGTCGGCGAGGCCGGCGGCGAACTCGGGCAGCAGTTCGAGCACGCCCTCGGCTTCATGCTTCGCGCCCAGGCCTTTCGGGACCTGCTCGGTGTTCTGGTGCGGGCTGCGGACGTATCCGATGGGTCGCGGCGTGAACATGCTGCGAGGGTCTCACCGCGGCGGCCGGCACGCAAGCGCCAGATGGTGAAACTTCGCGGCCCGCGCCGCCGTATCCTGTTGCAGGACCAGTGCGTCCCAGGAGGTCTGAGAGATGTTCTGCAATGCGTGCGGCAAGCCCATCCCGGCGACCGCGGCGACCTGCCCGGAATGCGGGCATGCGCAGCCCCTGACGGTCATCGCGGCGCCGCAGGGCAGCCGCGTGGCGCGGAACGCCAAGCTGCTCGGCATCCTGTGGATCGCGTATTCGGTGCTCCACGTGCTCGCGGGACTGGCCGCGTTCATCGTGGGCAACACGGTGATCGCGGCGGTCGCGGCGCGCGAGCCGCGCATGTACTTCCTGCCGCCGCTGGTCACCGCGATCGGCATCGCCATCCTGGCGAAGGGCGCGATCGGCGCCGCGGCCGGCTTCGGCATCCTCCAGCGCGCGCATTGGGCGCGCACCGCGGCGCTGGTGGTCGCCTTCCTCTCGCTGTTCAACGTGCCGTTCGGGCTGGCGCTGGGGATCTACACGCTCTGGGCTCTGCTCGCGGGCGACGGAGAGCGCGAGTGGGAAGCCTACGTCGCCGGCCAGCCCGCGGCGTGACGGATGCGGTTGTGGCGCGTCCAACCGGAGGAGTAGCATTTCCGGGTTGAAGATGTGCCACGAGGTGCCGCATGCCGAAGAAGATCGCTGACCTCTCGCTCGACCGCCGTGACTTCCTGAAGATCGGCGGCTCGGCCGCCGTGGGCTACGCGGCGCACAGCCTGCTGACGCAGCCGACAGCGCACGCCATGCCGCCGCTGCCCGAGAACAAGGCGACGCCCAAAGCGATGCCGACGCGGAACCTCGGCAAGACGGGATATCGCACCGCGCTGTTCTCGCTCGGCGGGCAGGCGACGCTCGAGCAGGAGGGCAAGGAGAAGGACGCCGTCGAGATCATCCACCGCGCCATCGACCTGGGCGTGAACTACATCGACACCGCCGCGTTCTACGGCGGCGGGCTGAGCCAGACCTACATCGGGCAGGTGATGAAGACGCGCCGCAAGGAAGTGTTCCTGGCGACGAAAAGCCACGACCGCACGCGCGACGGCTCGCTCAAGCTGCTCGAGCAATCGCTCAAGCTGCTGCAGACCGACCATCTCGACCTGTGGCAGGTGCACAACCTCTCGCGCATGGAGCAGGTGGAGCAGATCTTCGCGAAAGGCGGCGCGCTGGAAGCTTTCCAGCAGGCGCGCGAGCAGAAGATCGTGCGCCACATCGGATGCACCGGCCATGCCGATCCCGACGTGCTGATCGCGGCCATCGAGCGCTTCCCGTTCGACACCATCCTGATGGCGCTGAACGCGGCCGACAAGCACCACTTGAGCTTCATCCAGAAGCTGCTGCCCCTGGCGGTGGAGAAGCAGATGGGCATCATCGGGATGAAGATCCCGGCGCGCGGGCGCATCCTTTCGAGCTGGAAGCCGGGCATGCCGCCGGAAGACCGCTTCGTGGGCGACGCGAAGCTGCCTGGCGCCATCAGCATGCAGGACGCGATGTACTACACGCTCTCGTTGCCGGTGAGCACGGTGATCATCGGCGTCGACGACGTGAAGCAGCTGGAAGAGAACGTACAGTTCGCCAAGGACTTCACGCCGCTCACCGACGGGCAGATGCTGGCGCTGCAGAAGAAGACCGAGCCGATCGCGCGGCAGGCGCTGTTCTTTCGGAGATGGAGCTGAGCGGAGCGGTCAGTCGAGGAAGCGGGTGCCGAAGGCGTCCTGGTTCTCGACGCGGGAGCGGTCCTTGCGGACGATGATGGCAGTGCAGGGGCGGCTGTTGCAGTCGGGGACGCTGGGGCCGCGCAGCGTGAAGTTGATCTCGATGACTTCCTCTTCGGTGAGGCCGCGGTCGCCGCGGAAGAAGATGCCGGTCTGGCTGATGTTCTCGGCCATCCCGTCGTGCCAGTCCGTCTCGCCGACACGGCGATACTTCAGCGGCATCGCCACGGTGTAGCGCGTGGCGCGCACTGGTGCGTACGACTGCGGCGCAGAGTACTGCGAGCCTTCCATACGCCTCCAAGGGGGGCCAGGGCGTGCGGGGGGCCGGTCGGTCTAAAATCGCCCGAAAGCATAATCCTGAGACTCTGGTTTGGCAAGGCACGGAAGGGCGTTGAGGCGGGGGCCGATGGGCCCCGGCGGCAAGGACAATGGCCGCGCGAACAGCGGCCTAGCGGCGCGCGGAGAGCAGGGTGAGGATCTCTTTCAGGCCGGAGCGGACCTGGCGGAGCTCGCTGCGCGGCACGCCGACGGAGTGGCCGAAGAGCGGGGGCTGCTTGCCGTCGCCGCGCGCCTCGGTGCGCAGCTGCTGGCGCGCGCCCGCGATGGTGAAGCCCTCGTCGTAGAGTAGCGTCTTGATGCGCACGACCGCTTCCACGTCCTTCTTGCGGTACATGCGCTGGCCGGTGGAGCTCTTCACCGGCTTGAGCTGGGGGAACTCGGTCTCCCAGAAGCGGAGCACGTAGGCCGGCAGGCGACAGAGCTTGGAGACCTCGCCGATGCGGAAGTAGAGCTTGTCGGGAATATGGATGTCGGCGAGCTTCTTGGTTCCGGCGGCGCTCTTCTTACGGCTCATGCGCGTCACACACTGGGAGATTTGGACGAGGCGGCTGCCGGATAGTACGGCGGTTCAAGGAAAACTTCAACTTTTCGACGGAGAAAAGCCTTCGGCGGAAGAGCGGCCCTTCAGGGCCGCGTCCGCGGACGAAACCGAGTTTGGCTTTAGCCCCGGGGCTGAAGCCCTACCTTTCTTGGAACTATGACGCGGCGCTAAAGCGTCGCTCTTCCACCTTAGTGCCGGAAGTGGCGCACGCCGGTGAAGACCATGGCGAGGCCGAGGCGGTCGGCGGTGGCGATGACTTCCTGGTCGCGGACCGAGCCGCCGGGCTGGATGATGGCGGTGGCGCCGGCCTGCGCGATGACTTCGACGCCGTCGGGGAAGGGGAAGAAGGCGTCGGAGGCCGCGACCGTTCCCTTGATCGGGAGATTGGCCTTCATGGCGCCGATCTTCGCGGAGTCGACGCGCGACATCTGGCCGGCGCCGACGCCGACGGACTGGCCGTCGCGCGCGTACACGATGGCGTTCGACTTCACGTGCTTGCAGACTTTCCAGGCGAAGAGGAGCGCGCGCATCTCTTCTTTTGTCGGCGGACGCTGGGAGACGACTTTGAGGTCGGCGTCGGTGAGGGGGCGGTGGTCTTCGTCCTGCAGCAGGAGGCCGCCGGAGACGTTTTTCAGCGTCCACTTCGGCTCGGCCTTGGCGATCTCCATCAGGCGGAGGTTCTTCTTGGCGGCGAACTTCTCGCGCGCGCCGGCGTCGAACTGGGGCGCGGCGATGGCTTCGACGAAGAGCTTGGCCATCTCCTCGGCGCAAGCCGCGCCAATCGGGCGGTTCACGCCGATGACCCCGCCGAAGGCGGAGACGGGGTCGGCTTCGAGCGCTTTCTTGTACGCCGCGAGCAGGTCCGCGCCGGTCGCGGTGCCGCAGGGGTTGGTGTGCTTGATGATGACGCACACCGGCTCGGTGAATTCCTGCGCGAGGTCCCAAGCCGCTTGCAGGTCGACGATGTTGTTGTAGGAAAGCTCCTTGCCCTGGAGTTGCTTGCCGTTGGCGACACCGAAGCCGGAGCCGTCGGAGTACATGGCGGCCTTCTGGTGCGGGTTCTCGCCGTAGCGCAGGTCCATCGCCTTGCGGAAGTTGAGGCGAAGCGCGGCGGGGAAGCCTGAGTCCCCGCTCTTTTCGAACTTCTCTCCTTCGACGGCGATCGTAGCGAGCGTGGAAGCGATGGCGGAGTCGTAGGCGGAAGTGAGCGCGAAAGCCTGCTGGGCGAGGCGCCACTTGGTAGCGAGGGAGAGCGCGCCGCCGGAGGCCTTCATCTCGCCGGCGATGGCCTGATAATCGGCGGGCGAAGTGACGATGGCGACGTCGCGGAAGTTCTTGGCGGCGGAGCGGACCATGCTGGGGCCGCCGATATCGATGTTCTCGATGATCTCGTCGAACTCGACGGCGGGCCTTTGCGCGGTCTTTTCGAAGGCGTAGAGGTTGACGACGACCATGTCGACGGGCTGGATGCCGTGCTGCTTCACGGCGGCGACGTGCTCGGCTTTCGAGCGCATGTGCAGGATGCCGCCGTGGACTTTGGGGTGCAGCGTCTTGACGCGGCCGTCGAGCATCTCGGGGAAGCCGGTGAGGTCGGAGATGTCGCGGACGGTGAGGCCGGCGTCGCGCAGCGCCTTGGCGGTGCCGCCGGTGGAGACCAGTTCGACACCGAGCGCGCTCAGTTGCTTGGCGAACTCGACCAGCCCGGACTTATCGGTGACGCTCAGGATGGCGCGCTCGATCTTGGCCACGTGGTCCCTCGTGAAGAAGTTGGGCGGAGCGGGGAATTATAGAGGAAGTTGCATGGACGGCGGACCGTCACGCGACGCGCGCTTAACCAGAGAAAGTCAAAGGCCGCGGCCGAGGGCGGCCGCGCCACCCAGCGCTAGACCTTGGCCTTGGCCTTGAGCTTGACCTGGCCGTTCTCCATCTCGACGGAGTACTCGACGGCGTGGCAGCCGTAGTCTTTGCGGAGCTGCTCGGTCTTCTTCTTGACGAACTGCTTGAAGGAGTTGATGTCGCCGGCGGGCGGGGCTTCGCCGACCTTCTGCTTGGCGGCGATCATGGCTTCGTAGAGCTGCTGGACGCGGTCGTGCTCGGCGTCCGGGTCGGAGAAGTGAGCGATGAAAGGGCGCTCGACGCCGTCGGCCTCGCCCTTGAGCGCAGCCTCGGCCTGGTGGGCTTCCTCCTGGCGCATGCCGCTGATGCCGAGAGCGGCATCCTGCGGGCGGCGGTAGCCCTCTTCCTTGATCTTGAGCTTCTGGCGCCAGAGGTCGCTGAACAGGGCGTAGCGCTGCACGATGGAGTTGTAGCGGAAGCGCTGCGCGAAGCTCATCTTGGAGCCGTCGGAGTACTTCTTGATGAGGGTCTTGACGCGCCAGTCGGTGTCGTCGGGCGGCTTCTTGGAGCCGCCGCCGAAGTAGACGTCGTACTCGATCTTCAGACGGCGGACGGATTCGTCGAGAAGACTCAGTTCCTCGTCGACGGTCACGCGGCACCTCGGGCGGGGGTTCGGGAGAGGGAATATAGCACGAAGCCCGGGGTTTTTCCGTCTCCGTCGAGAGGGGCGGGAAGGGCGCTACCCGGTTGCGGGCTGGCGTCACTACACTGGCATGGTGGACCCACTGCTGGCGCTGACCGACCACCGCCCCTTCCCGCTCCCTGACGGCCCGTGGGTGATGGAGCAGAAGTGGCATGACCTGCTGTTCGCGCACTGGGCGGTCGAGCCGGCGCACATCCGCCCGCTCGTTCCGCCACAACTAGAGCTCGAGCTGCGCGACGGTCAAGCCTGGCTCGCGGTCACGCCGTTCTGGATGTCGGGCGTGAAACTGCGCGGCGTGCCGTCGCTGCCCTGGCTCTCGCGCTTCCCGGAGCTCAACGTGCGGACCTACGTGCGCTACGGCGACAAGCCCGGCGTGTTCTTCTTCTCCCTGGATTGCGCGCGGCTGGCGGCGGTCTGGGGCGCACGCCTCGGCTACGGCCTGCCCTACTTCCATGCGTCGATGCGGGTGAAGGGAACGAATCCCATCCAGTACCGCTCGCGCCGCGGAGGCGCCGTGTTCGAAGGCGTCTACCGGCCGGTCAGTCCCGCCGCGCCCGCGCTGCCGGGTTCGCTCGAGCACTTCCTCACCGAGCGCTACTGCCTGTACACGGTGAAGGCAGGCAAGGTCTACCGCGGGCACATCCATCACGCGCCCTGGCCACTGCAGCGCGCCCAGGCCGACATCGCCGGAAACACGATGGCGGCGGCCGCCGGCATCACGCTGCCAAGCGAGCCGCCCCACTTACTCTTCGCGCGCGAGATTCGTGTCCTGGTGTGGCTACCAGAGAAAGCCTAACCACGAAGGGACACAAAGGGACCACAAAGGTCCTGCCAGAGGTCCTTGGTGGTCTGCTCTTACGCCGTCTTCGCCGGCTTGGCCGTGCCCATCAGGATCTGGAAGAGCTGCAGATAGCGCTTGGCGTTGGTGGTCATGAGGAAGTTCTCGCGCACGTGCTCGCGCCCGTTCTCGCCCAGCTGCTTGGCGAACTCGGGATGGGTGAGCAGGTAGCGGATCTGGTAGGCGCAGCCCTCGACCGAGTGCACCAGCACGCCCGTCATCTTATGGATGACCTGCGTCGGAATGCCGCCGACCGCGCCCGCGATCACGGGCTTGTTCTTCCAGAGCGCCTCGGCGACGGTGAGGCCGAAGCCTTCCTTCAACGACTTCTGGATCACGATGGTGGAAGCGCGCTGGAGGGCGTTGATCTCGTACGCCGACCACGGCGGCAGGTTGAGGATGATGACGTCGGGGTCGTCGCCGGCGGCTTCCATCACCTCGGCCAGCACCACCGCGCCCTCGGGGTCGTCGCTGGCGCCGCCGCCGGCGAGCACGAGCTGGCAATCGACGTAACGCTTGGCGAGCTTGTAGGCCTCGATGACGCCGACCGGGTCCTTGAGGCGGTCGAAGCGCGAGATCTGCGTGAGGATAGGGCGCGAGCGGTCGATGCCGAAGTCGTCGCACACTTTCTGGACACCGGCTTCGTCGACTTCCTTGTTCTTCTCCGAGAGCGGATCGATGCAGGGGAAGAAGAGGTACTGGGGCACGCTGAGCTGGCGGGTGAACGCGGGCGACGACCAGATGGTGGCATCGTACTGCTCGATCATGGGACGCAGGAAGCCCCAGACGTCAGGATGGGGCGAGCTGAGGTCGATGTGGCAGCGCCACATCCACTTGCCGCGGTCGCCCTTGGAGCGGATGAGCGCGGCGGGCTGGGGGTCGTGGATGACGAACAAGTCCTCCACGAACTCCATGCGCTGGCGGTTCTGCTCGTTGTACATCATGAAGATGTCGAGGATCTCCTTGGTGACGGCGTACTCGCCGCCGTGCAGCGCGTTGTGGAATCCCTTGGTGACCTCGAAGAAGTCGTTGCCGCCGGTGATGACCTCCCACCTGGTGTGGACCTCGAGCTCATTGAGCATGGGGACGAGGCGGTTCAGGATCTCGGCCACGCCGCCGCCGACGGCGGTGGAGTTCACCATCTTCACGGTCTTGCCGCGGAGGGCGCGCGCCAGGTACCACAGCTCGTCGAGCTCGGGCTTGCCGATGATGGCCTCATAGTCCGCCAGCTTCGGGGGCGGAGGGGGCACGCGCTGCGGGGTGAGGAAGTTCGGGTCGCGGCGGTTCTGCCGGCGCTCGATGGGCGGCGCCTGCGTGGTCGACTGCTCGGGCTGGCCGGTGCCGTTGCCGTTGCCGCTCTGCACTGCGACGTTCTTCTGCTCGCTCTTCTTCTCTGCCATGTTGCTCTTCCTTGGAAACTTTTCGGGATCAGGCGCCACGCTCGACCACCCGGAGGATGGCCTGGCGCACGTCCTCCAGCGTCGAGGTATAGATATCGATACGGTTCAGCCGGTCGGCCATCTTGCCGAGGTCGAGCTCGTTCTCGAGCCAGACCGAAAAGTCATTGGAGTTGAGCTTGAGCCGGATGCGTGCCGCGATGAAGTGGTGATGGATGGTGTGCAAGCTCACCTTGCGCATCGCGTCGGCGAACTCCTGGAGGTTGCGCGCGACGTAGGGAGTGGGGATCATCACCGCCTCCGACGCGCAGAAATAGAACGGCTCGAAGGCCGGGCGCTCTCCCGAGCGCGGATTCTTCTTCAGGTACTTGTCCACCACGGTGACGAGCTTCTCGCGCAGGTCCTGCACGCTGGTGAACTCGCGGATGTCGATGGACGAGAGCTGCTCCGCCAGCGCTACTTCATTGCAGGCGGCGAACGCCCAATGGCCGAAGTCGTTGGAGAAGCCTTCGCGGATGAAGTGATGCTCGCGCAGCGTCTGGAAGGTGTGCTGGAAGATGCTGGCGTCGGCGCAGTTGCGCAGGCCTTCCAGCAACTCGTTGAGGTTGGTGGCCTTCTCGCGCCCGATCTTGATCAGCGTGGCGGCGGAATAGAAGTAGAACGGCGAGCGCGCCCAACGCAGAGTCGGAGTGGGGAGTTGCGCGGTTGCCATGCAGGGACCTCCGGCGGCGGAAGTGAACCGATTCAGGCTTGGATGCCGCGTCGTTTCGAGCCGTTGTCGGCTTATCCATTATCAGGGAGCAGCTCCCGATTTTGCTTTATGAAATCCGCCTGCCGGTGAATCATAGTGCGCGGGCGCCCCGGGCGCCCGCATGATGCCTGAGCATCCCGACATCCTGCTGCTCCAGCTCTTCTTCATCTTCGTCTGGGCGAAGATCTTCGGCGAGGTGTTCGAGCGGCTCGCCCTGCCCGCGGTCGTGGGCGAGATCCTGGCGGGCGTGGTGCTCGGCCCATACGCGACTTCCTTCGTCGTTCCCAGCGAGACGGTCTACTCCATCGCCGAGATCGGCGCGATCTTCCTGCTGTTCAGCGTCGGATTGGAGACCCGTCCGCAGGACCTGCTGAAGGTCGGGCGGGTGTCGCTGCGCGTCGCGCTGGCCGGCGTCGCCGTGCCGTTCGCGCTCGGCTTCGGGTACATGGCGATCCGGCACCACCCGACGCACGAATCCGTCTTCGTCGCCGCCGCGATGGTGGCGACTTCCGTCGGCGTGACGGCCCGGGTCCTCGCCGACCTTGACGTGCTGAAAACGCGCGCCGCCCGCATCATCCTGGGCGCCGCGGTGTTCGACGACATCCTCGGGATGCTCGTGCTCGCGCTCGTCACCGGGCTGGCTTCGGTCGGCGGCGTGAAGGTGTGGGCACTCGCCGTCCTGTTCATCGAGGCCGCCGCGTTCGCCGTCTTCATGATGTTCCTGGCGCCGAAGATCATCGGGCGCATTCGGCCCGCCATCCACCGCGTCTCCACGCGCAACGCGCCGCTCATCTTTTCGCTGGCGATCTGCCTCGGCCTCTCGGTCGCGGCCGAGAAGATCGGCATGGCCGCCATCATCGGCGCGTTCTTCGCGGGCCTGGCGTTCGCCGAGTACTCGCCGGAATGGGACCTGCATCCGCGCGTCAACGCGATCACCGAGTTCCTGGCGCCGTATTTCTTCTTCACCATGGGCGCGCGGCTCAACCTCAAGGTGTTCACGGGCGACATCCTGTTCGCGGCCACGATGGTCACCTTCCTCGCCATCATCTCCAAGGTCATCGGCTGCGGCCTGCCGGTGTGGAAGGAAGGCCGCATGATCGCGCTGCGGGTCGGCGTGGGCATGACCCCGCGCGGCGAGGTCGGGCTGATCGTCGCGCTCGTCGGCCTCTCCATGGGCACCATCTCCGACGCCACCTACGCCATCGTCGTCTTCATGACCGGCGTCACAACGATCCTGGCGCCGCCCGCGCTCCGCTTCCTGTACCGCGACGAGCGCAAGGCAGTGGCTGCCGATTAGCGGCCTGCGGTCGGTATAATCCCGCTTCGTAAGGAGAGCCCATGGCTGGTGTCGAAGGACGGCTCGCGCTCGTGACCGGAGCGTCGCAGGGGATCGGCCGCGCCTGCGCGCTGCTGCTCGCTTCGTGCGGGGCACACGTCGCGCTGGCAGCCCGCAACGAGGAGAAGCTCGCCGAGACCAAGGCGCAGATCACGGCTGCCGGCGGAAAAGCCGAGACCTTCAAGCTCGACGTCGCCAATGAGGACGAGGTCAAGGCCGTCTTCAAGGACGTGGTCGCCCGGCTCGGCCGGCTCGAGATCCTGGTGAACAACGCCGGCATCACCCGCGACCAGCTCATCCTGCGCATGAAGCGGGCCGACTGGGACGCCGTCCTCGCGACCAACCTGACCGGCGCTTACCTGTGCACCCAGGCCGCCATCTCGCCCATGCTCAAGCAGCGCTACGGCCGCATCATCAACATCACGTCGATCTTCGGGCAGATCGGGCAGACCGGCCAGGCCAACTACTCGGCGTCGAAAGCGGGGCTGATCGGGTTGACCATGTCGGTGGCGCGCGAGGTCGGCTCGCGCAACATCACCTGCAACGCGGTCGCGCCCGGCTGGATCGAGACCGACATGACCAAGGACCTGCCGCAGGAGATGAAGGAGCAGGTGCTGAAGATGATCCCGCTCGGCCGCACCGGCACCGACACCGACATCGCGCATGCCGTGCGCTTCCTGGCGAGCGAGGAGGCCGGCTACATCACCGGCCACGTGCTGAGCGTGAACGGCGGGATGCACATGGGGTGATGCGATTGCCGATCTTCGATCGCCGATCGCCGATTTGCGGTGAGTGCCGGTGACGCGGCGGCTTCCGGCAGCCCTCGCCATCATTTTCCTGCTGGCCCTCGCCTGGTCGGCGGTTCGCCCGTGGCGCTACGACATCTGGGCGCTGGAAGTCTTCCCGGCGGTCCTCGCCTTCTTCCTGCTGGTGGCGACGTGGCGCCGGTTCCCGCTCACCGACCTGCTCTACACGCTCATCTTCCTGCACGCGCTCATCCTCATCGTCGGAGGGCATTACTCCTACGCGCGCGTGCCGCTCGGCGACTGGCTGCGCGAAGCGTTCCATCTCGCGCGCAATCATTTCGACCGCCTTGGACACTTCGCGCAGGGATTCGTTCCCGCCATGGTCGCGCGCGAGATCCTGCTGCGGCGTCGCGTGGTGCGCGGACGCGGCTGGCTTTTCTTCCTGGTCGTTTGCATCGCGCTCGCGATCAGCGCATCGTATGAGCTGCTGGAGTGGGCCGTCGCGGTGCTGTCATCGGAGAAGGCCGAAGATTTCCTCGCCATGCAGGGCGACCCGTGGGATACGCAGAAAGACATGGCGCTGGCCGGCATCGGCGCCGTGGCCGCACAACTGCTGCTCGCACGCTGGCATGATCGCCAGCTCCAGGAATATGTCGAAGCAGACTGAATCCGCTGCCGTAATCACCATCCGCGAGGCCGGACGGGCGGACATCGAAGCCGTGCGCGCGCTGTTCCTTGAGTACGGGCAGTCGCTCGGTTTCAGCCTTTGTTTTCAATCATTTGACAAGGAGCTGGCAGGGCTTCCCGGCGACTACGCGCCGCCCTTCGGCCGGCTGCTGCTGGCCGAAGTCGATGGCCGGCCCGCCGGGTGCGCCGCGCTCCACGCGCTCGCTGGCGAAGGCTTGTGCGAGATGAAGCGGTTGTATGTCCGTCCGGAGTTTCGTGGACACGCACTCGGACGCCGCTTGGTGAACGAACTTGTCACGGCGGCGCGGGCGATCGGCTACAAGAAGATGCGGCTCGACACGGTCGAGCCCGTGATGCGGCACGCGGTCGCACTGTATCGCGAACTCGGTTTTCGCGAGATCGCTCCCTATCGCGAAAACCCGATGCCGGGCACGCTTTACATGGAACTGGAGCTGTAGGCCGGGTTCAGACACCTCGCCCGCGCTTCCCGCAGATCCCTCGCTGCGCTCGGAATTTCGCCGGCGGCTCCCGGTTACGCTCGCGCCCGCAAGACGGCTCAAGATTGTTCTTGCCATAGGGTTCTACTCTGGTTACTATTCCCGCACCCCAGAGACGCCCAAGCAGCAAAAAGTTCAAAACCATGAACATCGGCGAGACGATCCGCAACTTCCGCCTGCAAAAAGGCATGTCGCAAGGTGACATCGAGAAGCGTACCGGTCTTCTCCGCTGCTATCTTTCCCGCGTCGAGAACGGCCACACCATCCCCTCGCTCGATACCCTGGCGAAGATCGCCGGCGCGATGGAATTGCCCCTTGCCCAGTTCTTCGCCGACCACGCCGGGGAGAATGGCGGCGCCAAGTCCGCCCCGCAGCTCTCCGAGGACGAAGTCCGCTTCCTCACCCAGATCCGCCGCTACTCCTCGTCGCTGAACGACAGCGACCGCAAGCTCGTGCTGGCCATGGTCAAGAAGATGGCCGCCTCCGCCGGCAAGTAGGTCTTCAAACTTCAGCCGTCAGACTTCAGGTAACTCATTTCATTTCAATGGCTTGGTGTCTGCGGAGAGGGGAGAGAGCCGCCCCGCTTCTTCGCAGGTGGGAACCGGTTGTGGGAGGTCCCTGAAGCCTGGCGTCTGAAGACTTCCGCTACGCCGCTTTGATCTCGGACAGCGCCATGACCGCCAGCTCGAGGCGGTCGCGCGCGCCGGTCTTGGAGAAGATGCTCTGCAGGTGGCGCTTCACGGTGTTCTCGCTGATGCCGAGCTCGGCGCCGATGTCCTTGTTCTTCATGCCGCGGGCGACCAGGAAGGCGATCTGGCGCTCGCGGTCACTGAGGCGGGTGATCGAGGTGTTCTGGCCGCGCGAGTCGTCGACCATCGTCGAGAGCACCTGCTGCGCCATCTCGTCGGAGAAGGCGAGCTCGCCGTTCGCCACCGTGCGGATAGCCGTGAAGAGCTTGGCCGGGTCGTCGCCCTTCAGCACGAGGCCGCGCGCGCCGAAGCGCACCGCCTGCGCGTAGTCAAGCTGGCTCTCGGAGCCGGTGAGCACGACGGAATGGACGAGGGTTCCCGAGCGGTCGAGCGTGCGCAGGACTTCGAATCCGTCGGAGCCCGGCATGAAGAGGTCGAGCACGAGGATATCGGGCTTCTTTTCGCGCAGCAGTTCGAGCGCCTCGGCGCCGTTGGCCGCCTTGCCGATGACCTGGAAGTCGGGCTGGCTTTCGAGCAGCGCGGCGAGCGACTCACGCAGCACGGTGTGGTCGTCCGCGATCACGATCCGGATCTTGGGGGGCTTGGCGGCGACCATGACCTGTAAGTAGATGCAGTTACCGCGTCCAGAGGCAGCCCTTTGCCTGAGTTTCCGGTGGGGGAGGCGGGTGCCGGGCGCGCAGCCCGTCGCGGGGGCATTGAGGGCGGGGGAATCCGATTGCCATTCCACAAGCGGGCTGAGTAACATCGACCTTCCCCAGCGATGCCGGAACAGAAGATGCCCAAGGACAGTTCGGCCGCGCAACCTGCTCCCGAAAATCAGAGTTCCCCGGCGGTGAACGTGTTCGCCGTGCACGGCGTGGAGCCGGAGGTGCAGGCGTACGCGATGGCGAAGTACTCGCGCTCGGCGCTCTCGATGAAGGAGTCGCTGAAGGAGATCAGCGAGCAGAAGGCGGAGCAGTTCCTCAACACCTTCTACTTCCAGTACGGCCACCGGTCGATCGCGGACCTGGCGCACATCGCGTTCGCCATCGAGCGGTTGTCGATCCTGGCGGCGATCGAGCTGGTGGACGAGCAGCGCTGGGACGGGCAGGAGCGCTCGACGCGCTACCAGAACTTCAAGAAGTCCGGGTACTACACGGCGGAGTTCGGCGCCGACGAGGCCGCGCGCCAGCTCTACCGCGAGACCGCGGACTTCCTGTTCGCGGAGTACACAGCGATCTCCGACGAGGTGTTCTTCGCGCTGGTGGCGCGGACGCCGCGCCCGCCGGAGATGGAGCAGGCGGCCTACGACCGGACGCTGAAGGCGCGGGCGTTCGACGTCTCGCGGTACCTGCTGCCGCTGGCGACCAACACCTCGCTGGGGCAGATCGTGAACGCCAGGACGCTGGAGACGCAGATCTCGCGCCTGCTCTCGCACACGCACGGCGAGATCCGGCAGCTGGGCGAGCTGCTGCGCGAGGCGGCGCGCACGCCGGCGTACAACGTGAACCACGAGACGTGGAAGAAGCTGATCGCGGAGATCCGCGCGGTGAACGAAGGGCTGGCGCAGCGCGCGGAGGGCGAGCTGCTGAAGCCGGTGAAGGTGGCGCCGACGCTGGTGAAGTACACCAACCCGCAGCAGTACGAGATCGAGACGCGCAAGGAAATGGCGCAGGCGGCGGCAGAGCTGATGCGCGACAAGGGCGGAAGTCCGCCGGCGATCGAGAAGGCGCCGATGGTGGACCTGCTCGACGACGAACCGCTCGAGGTGGAGCTAGCGACCACGCTGCTCTATGGCGCGTGTCATTACCCGTACCGGCAGATCCGCGAGCAGGTGATGGGGCATCCGGCGGAATTCTGGCGGGAGATCATCACGCTCGGGACGCGGCATCGCGGGAAGCACGACGAGCTGCTGCGGCCGTTCTCGGCGGGGCAGGCGTTCCGGTTCGACATCCTGATGGACATCGGCGGATTCCGCGACATGCACCGGCACCGGCGGTGCGTGCAGATCGAGCAGGGGTTCACGACCGAGCACGGGTTCGACCTGCCGCCGGACATCGTGAGCTCGGGACTGCAGCCCCGCTATGGCGCGGCGATGAAGCGCGCGGCGGAGACGGTGGCGAAGCTCAGCGCGCGGCAGGCGCCGGAGGCGGCGGAGAGCGCGCAGTACCTGATCCCGCTGGGCTATCGCAAGCGCACGCTGTTCAAGATGGATCTTGCCGAGGCGCTGTACATCGCGGAGCTGCGGACGACGCCGGCAGGGCACTGGTCGTACCGCGAGGTGGCCTACGCGATGTACGAGCAGGTGGCCAAGCGGTACCCGAGCCTGGGGAAGCTGTTCCGGGTGCACGACGTGCGGGAACCGGTGGACTTATTAAGGCGCTAGGCGCCTCGTTCGTTTTTTATTCGCCTTTGGACGGGACTTGGGCTAGACTGCATCCTGTCCCGATTCCCGGACAAGATGCGGAAAGTCACGGCGGCAAGGCGTGCGGTAAGGTAGTACAGGAAGCGCCCCAGCGACAGCGATCCTAAGGAGTCATGTATGGCAGATGAGCGCGGCAAAGCGATCGACCTGGCACTCTCGCAGATCGAGAAGCAGTTCGGCAAAGGGTCGATCATGCGGCTGGGAAGCAAAGAGGCCATCGTCCCGATCGCGGTGATCTCTACCGGGTCGATCTCGTGCGACGCGGCGCTGGGCGTGGGCGGGGTGCCGCGCGGGCGCGTGGTCGAGGTGTTCGGGCCGGAATCGAGCGGCAAGACGACGGTGTCGCTGCAGATCATCGCCGAGGCGCAGAAGGCCGGAGGCATGGCGGCGTTCGTGGACGCGGAGCACGCGCTCGATCCGGCGTATGCCAGGAAGCTGGGCGTGGACACCGACAACCTGCTGGTGTCGCAGCCGGATTACGGCGAGCAGGCGCTGGAGATCACCGAGGCGCTGGTGCGCTCGGGGGCGATCGACGTGCTGGTGGTGGACTCGGTGGCGGCGCTGGTGCCGAAGGCGGAACTGGACGGCGAGATGGGCGACAGCCACGTGGGACTTCAGGCCCGGCTGATGTCGCAGGCGCTGCGGAAACTGACGGGGACGGTGTCGAAGTCGCGGACGTGCCTGATCTTCATCAACCAGATCCGGGAGAAGATCGGCGTGATGTTCGGGAACCCGGAGACGAC
Organism: Terriglobales bacterium; assembly: GCA_035457425.1. Lineage (NCBI taxonomy): Bacteria > Pseudomonadati > Acidobacteriota > Terriglobia > Terriglobales > Terriglobales bacterium. Next base: position 21,295 of record DATIBR010000018.1, on the reverse strand, counting down.
GACGGGCGGGCGCGCGCTGAAGTTCTACTCGTCGGTGCGGCTGGACATCCGGCGCATCGCGGCCATCAAGGATGGCGACGCGGTGGTGGGGTCGCGCACGCGCATCAAGGTGGTGAAGAACAAGGTGGCGGCGCCGTTCCGCGAGGCGGAGTTCGACGTGATGTACGGCGAGGGCATCTCGCGCGAGGGCGACGTGCTCGACCTCGGCGTGCTGCACGAGATCGTGGAGAAGTCGGGCGCGTGGTTCAGCTACAAGGGCGAGCGCATCGGGCAGGGCCGCGAGAACACCAAGCAGTTCCTGAAGGACAACAAGGACATCATGGCGAAGCTGGAGGCCGACGTGCGGAAGAAGCTGGGCATCGCGTCGCCGTCGGCGCCGGCGCCCGCCCCGGCGCCGGAGCCGGCCAAGCACGAGGCGAAGTCGGCGGTGGCAAGACGGTAAGACCGTAACCGCAGAGGCACGTGGAGGAACGCGGAGCAGAAGAGCCCACGGGGAACCGTGGGCTTGGTTTTGCGCCGGCGAGTCGCCGGCGCCTCCCGTGTGTTATTGATTGCTCCTCCACAGCGAATCACCCTACAATCGCGGTGACTTCGAGCTCCCCTGAGGCAGATTGAAGAAAGTCATCGCCATCTATCCGGGCACGTTCGACCCGCTGACGAACGGGCACCTGGACCTGATCGAGCGCGGGAGCAAGATCTTCGACGAGCTGATCGTCGCCATCCTCAAGAACCCCGAAAAGGATCCACTGTTCACCGTCAACGAGCGCAAGGAAGTGCTGTTGCGCATGACGAAGCGCTATGCGAACGTGCGCATCGACACGTTCGACGGGCTGCTGGTGGACTACGCGGCGGAAAAGGGCGCGGGGGCGGTGCTGCGCGGCATCCGCGCCATCAGCGACTACGAGTACGAGCTGCAGATGGCGTTGATGAACCGCAAGCTGAATCCGAAGATCGAGACAGTATTCATGATGCCGGCCGAGGCCTACAGCTACCTGAGCTCGCGGCTGGTGAAGGAGATCTACCAGCTGGGCGGGTCGATCCGCGGGCTGGTGCCGGAGTTGGTGGAGCAGCGCCTGAAACGCAAGATCAAACCAGTGAGGCGGAGATGACAGCAGTGGCGACGCAGACGGAAAAGAAGCAGCTGACCGACCGCATCAACCGGATCGAGATCTCGGCGACGCTGGCGGTGGTGAACGAAGCGGAGAAACTGCGCGCGGGCGGCGCCGACCTGGTGGACTTCGGGGCGGGCGAGCCGCATTTCCCGACGCCGCTGCACATCAAGCAGGCGGCGATCGAGGCCATCCAGGCGAACTACACGCGCTACACCGCGGTGGCGGGGTCGGCGGAGCTGCGCGACGCGATCGTGAAGCGGCACTCGCTCGACTTCGGCTCGCACTACCAGCGCGAGGAGTGCATCGCGTCGGTGGGCGGGAAGCACGCGCTCTTCAACGCCATCCAGGTGCTGGTGGACCACGGCGACGAGGTCATCGTGCCGGTGCCGTACTGGGTCTCGTTCAAGGACATCATCCAGTACGCGGGCGGCAAGCCGGTCTACGTGGAGTGCGACGAGGCGCAGGGCTTCCGGCTGACGGCCGCGATGATCGCGAAGGCCGTCACGCCGCGGACGAAGGCCATCATCCTGAACTCACCCTCGAACCCGTCGGGCGCGGTGATGAGCGCGGCCGACCAGGACGAGATCGCGAAGATGGCGCACGAGCACGGCATCTACCTGGTGTCGGACGAGTGCTACGTCTACCTGAACTACGCGGGGAAGGCGACGTCGGTGGCCGAGCGCACGGACTACCGGGACCGGATCGTGGTGATCGGGTCGCTGTCGAAGACGTACGCGATGACGGGCTGGCGGCTGGGCTACGCGCTGGCGCCGGAGCCGATCGTGAAGGCGATGCAGAAGCTGCAGAGCCAGTCGACCTCGAACCCGACCTCGATCGTGCAGAAGGCGGCGCTGGCGGCCCTGACCATGCACCAGGACTGCATCGACGACATGCGCGCGGAGTACATCGAGCTGCGCGACCGCGTGGTCGCGGGGCTGAACGCCATCCCGGGAGTGAAGTGCGTGAAGCCGCAGGGGGCGTTCTACGTCTACCCGAACATCGGGGCGCACGTCGGGAAGGGCGGGACGAAGTCGGCGTCGGACATCGCGGCGCGTCTGCTGCGCGAGGCCGGGGTGGTCACGGTGCCGGGCGAGGGCTTCGGGACCAGGGAGCACATCCGCATCTCGTACGCGACCAAGGCGAGCGAGATCGACCGCGGCCTGGAGCGGATGAAGAAGTTCTTCGCGGCGCTGTAGGCGTCGATTTCTGGCAACTGGCCGCTACAATAGCTTCTCTAAGCTAAGCAGCCCGCCGCGGCGGGCTCGGCCTGACGTCTGTTCTCGCTGCTTTGCGCGGCCCCTTTCGCGTTTCCATGGCAGAACTCTATCCATTGCTATTGCTGCCGGAGTTCCACGAGCGCCCGTGGGGCGCGCGGGATCTGTCGCCCATCTATGACAAGAAGGCCGAAGGGCAGCCGATCGGTGAGGCGTGGTTGACGGGCGACGCCTGCAAGGTGGCGAACGGCCCGCTGCGCGGCCGGACGCTGGGCGAGCTGGCGAAGGAGTTTGGCGGGGCGCTGACGGGCGAGGCAGCGCCGGATGCGAAGCGCTTCCCGCTGCTGATCAAGTTCCTGTTTCCGCGTGAGAAGCTTTCGGTGCAGGTGCATCCGGACGACGAAGGCGCGAAGCGCATCGGGCAGGCGTGCGGCAAGACGGAGTGCTGGTACGTGCTCGCCGCCGAGCCAGGCGCGCAGGTCGGACTGGGACTGAAGCCGGGCACGACCAAGCAAGAACTGCGGCGCGCCATCGCGGAGACGCGCGCCGAGAGCCTGCTGAACTGGATCGACCTGGCGGCCGGCGACATGATCTACGTGGATGCGGGGACGGTGCACGCCATCGGGCCGGGGTCGATCCTGGTGGAGACGCAGCAGAACTCCGACACGACCTACCGGCTGTACGACTACGGTCGTCCACGGCCGCTGCACGTCGAGGAAGGCCTGGCGGCGACGAAAGAGAAGACGCATGCGGGCAAGGTGCGGCGTCGAGGAGAGACGGCCCTGCTGATCAGCTCGCCGTGTTTCCGCATCGAGCGCCGGAAGCTTGACCGGGGCGATAGCTGGACGCCGGCGGGTGGGCGAGGCGAGTCGCCGACGATCGTCGTCGCGCTGAACGGCGGCGCGCGGCTGGAAGCGCCCGGGCATGAGCCGATCACGTTCGCGCGCGGCCAGGCGGTGGTGGTGCCGGCGAGCGTGCGCGAGTTCAGCGTGCATCCGCAATGGCAGGCCGAGTTCCTGACGATGGCGCTGCCGGCGGGGAGGGCCGAACATCCGGAGACCCATGTAGAAGACGTGCGGGCGGTGACGCGCGGATGAAGGCGAGCTTCCATCCCGTCATCCTGGCCGGAGGGCGCGGCACGCGGTTCTGGCCGCGCTCGCGCAAGAAGCTCGCCAAGCAGGTGCTGGCGCTGGACGGCGAGCGGACGATGATCCAGCAGACGGTGGCGCGGCTGGAGCCGCTCGCGTCGAAGGACCGCTTCTGGGTGATCACGAACGGCGACTTGAGCGAGGTGATCGCGAAGCAGCTCGGCGGTCTGCGGCGCGAGCAGATCATCGCGGAGCCGGCGCAGCGCAACACGGCGCCGGCGATCGGGCTGGCGGCGTTCATCCTGGAGAAGCTAGAGCCGCGCGCGGTGCTCGGGATGTTTCCGGCGGACCACGTGATCGAGGACGAGAAGCGCTTCCGCAAGACGGTGGAGAAGGCGGCGGAGTTGGCGGCGGCCGGCGACAACATCGTGGTGATGGGGATCAAGCCGACGCGTCCGGAGACGGGCTACGGGTACATCGAAGCCGGGGAGAAGCACAAAGGCGTGCTGCGCGTGCGGCGCTTCACGGAGAAGCCGGCGCTGGAGAAGGCAGAAGAGTTCCTGGCGGCGGGGAATTACTTCTGGAACTCGGGGATGTTCGTGTGGGGCGCGCGGACGCTGGCGAACGCGCTGCGCGAGCACCTGTCGGAATCGGCGCCCTACCTGGAGGAGATCGCGCGGGCGTGGGGGACGAAGAGGTTCGAGGGCGCGTTCCGGAAGCTGTATCCGAAGTGCGAGAACATCAGCGTGGACTACGCGGTGCTGGAGCCGCGGTCGGCGAAGGGCGAGCACTCGTCGCACCTGTACTGCATCCCGGCGGAGTTCGGGTGGAACGACCTGGGGTCGTGGGCGGCGCTGTACGAGCACCACGCGCGCAACGGCAAGGGCGGGAACGTGATCGAGGCGAAGAGCGGGCTGGCGCTGGACGCCAACGGCAACTACATCTACGCGCCGACGAAGTTCGTGGCGGCGGTGGGCGTGAACGACGTCGTGGTGGTGGAGACCGAGGACGCGCTGCTGGTGACGACGCGGGAGCGGTCGCAGGACGTCGGGAAACTGGTGAAGGAGTTGGAGCAGAAGAAGCTGGACAGGCTGCTGTGAGCTGCGAGTTGTTTTGTGAGGCGTTAGTGGCCGGGCCGTCGGACGCTAACAACTAACAACTCAGAACTCGCAACTACGCAAACATGACAGTACCAATCAAGTTCGGGACCGACGGGTGGCGCGGGCAGATCGCCGACGACTTCACGTTCGACAACGTGCGGCGGGTGGCGGCGGCGATGGCGGCGTACGTCCACCGGAATGAAGATCCCAAGCAGGGGCTGATCGTCGGCTACGACACGCGGTTCGCGTCGAAGCGCGCGGCGGAACTGGCGGCGGAGACGATCGCGGCGACGGGGATCGCGGTGCGCCTGGCACGCGACGCGACGCCGACGCCGGCGATCTCGTACGCGGTGAAGCATACCAAGGCCGCGGGCGGCGTGGTCATCACGTCGAGCCACAATCCGTGGTCGTGGAACGGCGTGAAGTACAAGGCGGGCTATGGCGGGTCGGCGACGCCGGCCATCATGGCGAAGATCGCCGCGCTCCTGCCGGAGCAGCCTCCGGCCCAGGGTCTACCTTCGAAGAAAGGCGGCTCAGTCACCGTCACGGACTTCAAGCAGCCGTATGTCGAGGCGATCACGAAGTTCGCGGATCTCGGGCTGATCCAGCGCGCGGGCTACAAGATCGCGATCGACTGCATGTACGGAGCGGGGCGCGGCGTGCTGGCGGGGATCTTCCGCGAGCACGGCATCGCGCACGAAGAGATACGCGGGGAATTGAACCCGCTGTTCCCGGGGATCAATCCGGAGCCGATCGAGCCGCACGTGCGCGCGCTGCAGGAGAAGGTGGTTGCGGGCGGCTTCCACGCGGGGTTCGCGACCGACGGCGACGCCGACCGCATCGGGGCGGTGGCGGAGGACGGCAGCTTCGTGGACGCGCACAAGTGCTTCGCCGTCCTGCTGAAGTGGCTGCTCGATCACAAGAAGTGGCCAGGGGCGGTGACGCGCGCGTTCAACACCACCGGCATGCTGGACCGGATCGCGAAGAAGTACGGGCGCGAGTTGATCGAGCACGGCATCGGGTTCAAGTACGTGTGCGACGTGGTGCTGAGCGGCAAAGAGGTGCTGGTGGGCGGCGAGGAGTCGGGCGGCATCGGGATCCCGCGGCACCTGCCGGAGCGCGACGGGGTGCTGAACTCGCTGCTGCTGGCGAACGCGATGGCGTCGTACGGGCGGACGCTGGGGGAGCTGGTCGCGGACCTGCAGAAGGAATTTGGGCCGCACTACTACGGGCGGCGCGACCTGCATCTCGCGGAGGACGTGAAGCAAGCGGCGATCCGGCGCGCGAAGGACGGGATCGGCGCGGTGGGACGCTACCGCGTGACGCGCACGGAAGACATGGACGGCTACAAGCTGTTCCTGGACGCGCCGGTGCGCGACGGCGGCGCGGAAGCGTGGGTGCTGCTGCGGGCGTCGGGCACGGAGCCGCTGCTGCGCGTGTATTCGGAGGCGTCGTCGCCGGAGCTGGTGCACGAGATCCTGGCTGAGGCGGAAGCGCTGGTGACGGAGCAGGCGGCGCGGGTGGCGTGAGCGCAGCCCGTCGCGGGAATGCATGGGTTCCTCAGCCGGCTGACGCCGGCCGCAAAATGACATTCGTATCGCACGACAAGGAATGGTCGGCCTGCGCTGCTTTTCGATCTGCGCTTGCTGCTTTTCAATCTGCAATCAACCATCCGCAATCTACAATGCCTTCTGCATGGCTCTCCCTGTGCAACAGGCCCCGCCACCTGACACGCCGGAGGCCCGGGAGTACAACCGCGTCCAGCGCTGGCTGAGCGTGGGCGACGTCGCGCTCGGGTTCCTGTTCCTGGTGGCGCTGCTGGCCTTCCACTGGACCAACCGCCTGCGCGACTGGGCGGTGCAGGTCACCGGCGACCACTACGCGCTGGCGCTGCTGGTGTACGTGCTGTTCCTCACGCTGCTGACCAAGCTGATCGGGCTGCCGCTGGACTACTACGGTTTTCGCCTGGAGCACCGCTACAACCTCTCGAACGAAAAGACAGGCGCGTGGGCGTGGGACCAGGTGAAGGAGTGGCTGGTCGGCCTGGTGCTGGGCGTGATCGTGCTGGAGATGATCTACTTCACGATCCGGCAGGCGCCCGACCTGTGGTGGCTGGCCGCGTGGGCGGTGGCGATCGTGCTGTTCGTGGTGTTCGCGCAGCTCGCGCCCGTCATCCTGCTGCCGCTGTTCTACAAGTTCGTGCCGCTGGAGAACGAGGCGCTGAAGACGCGGCTGGTGCGGCTGAGCGAACGGGCCGGGACGCGCGTGCGGGGCGTCTACGAGTGGAAGCTCTCGGAGAAGAGCAAGAAGGCGAACGCCGCGCTGACCGGGCTGGGCGCGACGCGGCGCATCATCCTGGCGGACACGCTGTTGGGCAACTACAACGACGACGAGATCGAGGCGGTGCTGGCGCACGAACTGGGCCACCACGTCCACAAGCACATCTTCAAGAGCATCGTGATGCAGGCGGGGATCTCGCTGCTGGGTTTCTGGGCGGCGAACCAGGCGCTGCAGTACGTGATCGAAGGGCGCCACTGGTTCGAACTGCAGGGCCTGGCAGATTTCGCGGGCATCCCGCTGTTGCTGCTGGTGTCGAGCGTGCTTTCGCTCGTGCTGCTGCCGGTGATGAACGCGTACTCGCGGTACAACGAGCGCCAGGCGGACCGCTATTGCTGGGCGAACATCGCCAGCGTGGGGCCGTTCGTGACGGCGATGAACAAGCTGGCAGGGCAGAACCTGGCGGAGCGGAATCCGTCGCGCATCGTGGAGATCCTGTTCCACTCGCACCCGCCGGTGGCGCGGCGCATCAGCGCCGCGGAGGCGTGGGCGGCGAAGCGCGCCTGAGCTACCGCGCCGGCGCGGGCCCACGCAGGACTCCCTTCAACGACGCAGCACGGACTCGACGCGCTGGAGGTCCTCTTCGGTATCGACGCCGACTGTGTCGAAGGGGACCTGGGCGACGTGGATGGCGATGCCATTCTCGAGGAAGCGGAGCTGCTCGAGCCGCTCGGCGCGTTCGAGAGCGGATTCCGGAAGCGCGCAGAAGCGGTCCAGCGCGGGCTTGCGATAGGCGTAGAAGCCGAGGTGCTTGGCGTAGCGGATGCCGCCCTTCTGGTCGCGGTCCAAGGGGATGGTGGCGCGGGAGAAATAGAGCGCGCGGCCGGAGAGGTCGGCGACGACCTTGACGGCGTTGGGATTGGCGACGTCGTGGGCGGGGCAGGGAGTGCTGACGGTGGCGACCTCGACGTGCGGCTCGCGCATGAGGTCGAGCATGGCCTGGATGTGCTCGGGGCGGGCGAGCGGCTCGTCGCCCTGGACGTTGACGTAGACGTCGGCGGCGACTTGCTGCGCGACCTCGCGCACGCGATCGGTGCCGCTGCGGCAGTCGGGCGAGGTCATGCGGGCGTTCCAGCCATGCTGGCGGCAGACGGCGAGGATCTCGTCGGAATCGGTCGCGACGATGACGTCAGCCAGCTCGGAGCAGCGCCGCGCGGCCTCGTACACGTGGCCGACCATGGGCTTTCCGGCAAGCTCGCGCAGCGCCTTGCGTGCGAGGCGCGTCGACCCGAGGCGCGCCGGGATGATGGCGACAGCTTTCATCGTCTTATGCAAACCCGGGGCATTCTAAAGGATGGGGAGTCGAGAGCGGCGGTGCTACGTGCCAAAGCGCTCCTGGGCGCGCGCCCGGGCCTTCGCGGCCTCCTCCTCGCGGTTCTTGGGTGGCGCTGAAGTTTCGAGCGAACGCAGCAGCCGGCTGGAGATGGCGGCGATCTCATCGATGGCGGACTCAAACGCGGCTTCGTTGGCCTTGGACGGCTTGTTGAATCCGGTGATCTTCCTGACGAATTGCAGCGCAGCCGCGCGGACCTCGTCTTCCGTCACAGGAGGCTCGAAGTTGAACAGGGTCTTGATGTTTCTGCACATAGCCTGCTCAGGGTAACAAAAGCCGGGGACCCGGGAAGCGGAATGCAGCGGAGAAAACTGGTGGCGGCGGTTGGACTCGAACCAACGACCTAGGGATTATGAGACCCTCGCTCTAACCACCTGAGCTACACCGCCACTCATCTTGTCGGGTGAAAACCCTCAAGGCAGGACGCCTCGCCGCGGCGAGCCGTGCGTGAGGTGGCTCACGCGATATCCATTGTAAGAGGCAGCTCTGGAGGCGGTCAAACCTGGCGCGCCTGGCGGGGGAGCGCCGCCGGGGCATCCATGAGTTCCGGTTTCCAGAACAGCGCAGGAGAAACTTCTACTCTGCTGCCAAGCCGTTGTAGGATGCCAGCCACCCAGGACCCTTTTGGAAGGTATTAGATGGAAAATACTCTGCGTCCTCTGAGCACCGGTGAGCTGTTCGATTCGACGTTCACGCTCTATCGGAAGCATTTCGCGCTGTTCTTCGGTGTCGCGGCGCTGCCGTATCTGCTGATCCTGCTGTTCCAGCTTGGGGTACTGTCGCTGACGATGCTGTCGCTCGGCACGGCCGGCATCGTGATCACCGCGGTCAGCGGGCTGCTGTTCCTGGTGGTCTACCTGGTGAGCATCGCATTCACGCAAGGCGCGAGCTTCTTCGCGGTGTCGGCGGTGCACTTGAACGAGCCGATCACGATCGCCGAGGCTTTCGGGCGGATGAAAAGCCACATCGGCGAGGTCATCGGGACGATGATGCTGGTCGGCCTGCTCACGTTCCTGGGAATGCTGGCGCTCATCGTTCCGGGGATCATCGTGGCGCTGGGAGCGGCGCTGGCGGTCCCAGCGGCATTGTTCGAACAGCTCAACCCCTGGGATGCGTTTCAGCGGAGCATGAAGCTCACCAAGGGACACCGCGGGACGGTCTTCCTCGTCTACCTGCTGATGTGGGCGATCAAGTTCGGCATGGGGCTGTTGCTGGGCGTCGTGCTGGTGCTCATGGGAGGGATCAAGGGTCCCGGGGCCCTCACGGTCGGGATCCAGGTGGTGCAGAACGTGCTCGATTTCGGGCTCAATGCGCTTACCGCGCCCATCGTCAGCATCTCGATGACGCTGCTGTATTACGACCTGCGAGTGCGCAAGGAAGCGTTCGACCTGCAGCACATGATGAACGTGCTCGCGACCAGGCAGCCGGCGATGCAGGCGGCGCAAGCGGCGGGTTCGGCCGGCAACTCGTAGGCGACATGGCTCGCCTGCGCATCCTGGCGGCGGTGGCGCTATGTTGCGGCTGCCTGGGCCTGGCTACGCCGGTCCATGGCCAGGCGATGGCAGACCGCATAGACCTGCCTACGTTCCAGGAACGTGTGCGCGAGCTGCGCGGCGCGATCGAGCAGCTGCCTGCCGACGCGGCCTCCGTCGACCGACTGAATGAGACGATCCCGCCGGCCGTGGTCGTCGCGGCGCCGACCGGCGAGGAGTACCGATTCTCATTCGCCGCGGTCAAGGAAGCGCTGGCCCGTCTGGAAGAGGATGACCCGCAGCGCACCCAGGAACTGGCGCGGCTGAGCGGCGAACTCGCTCGCCTCGAGCAGCGATTGGCGGCCTACCAAGCAGCCGAGGACACCGCTACGCCCAGGACTCGGCTGGGATCGATCCTCAACCGGCGCGAGTTCGCCAACGTCCGAGGCCAGTCGTGGACGGAGCACCTGCGGGAGGAAGTGGTCCGCTGGCTCCTGAAGATGGTGCAGCGGCTCCTGCCGCACATCGGTTCCATGCCGGACCTGGGGCGCGCGCTGGTCATCCTCGCGATGGTGCTGGCGCTGGCCGTGCTGGCGTACTGGAGCTATCGGCTGATCTCGCGGATCCCGGCAGAGGGAGGATTCTCGCTGGACGGCGGAGAAGCGGCGCCTTCGAGCAAGCACTGGCGAACGTGGCTGGCGGAGGCGAATACGGCGGCGGCCGCGGGACAATGGCGCGAGGCGACCCGGCTGGCGTACTGGGCGGCGATCTCGCGGCTGGAGAGCGCGGGGGCGTGGCGGCCTGACCGGGCTCGGACGCCGCGCGAGTATCTGCAACTGCTCGGGGCGGAGCGCCCGGAACAGGGAGCGCTGCGCGAGATCACGCGGCGCTTCGAGCTGGCGTGGTACGCGCAGCTGCCGGTCACGCGCGAGGAGTTCGCCGCGGCGCTGGAGAACACGGAGCAGCTCGGATGCCGATGACGGGCACGCCCTCCGACCGCAAGCTGCTGCTGGGCGGCGCCGTGGCCGCGGCGGTGCTTTCGCTCATCGCGGTGCTGGCGGGCGCGACCCGGCAGCAGGACAGCGCGTGGCCCTCGTCGTACGCGGCGGGGCGCGGCGGAGCCAAGGCTTCCTACCTGCTGCTCGAGGAGCTGGGATACCAGGTCGAGCGCGCCGATGCCTCACCCACCGAGTTAGCGCGGATAGCGTTGCCGGCGACGTACATCCTGGCGCAGCCGCTGACGGCGGCGAGCGAGGAGGAGCGGCGGGCCATCAAGGAGTTCCTGACGCGCGGCGGGCGGGTGCTGGCCATCGGTCCGCAGGCAGCCTGGACGGTGGGCGCATCGCGCGCGCGCTTTGGGATGCCGCACGTGGTGTGGAAGACCTATCCGCGCGTGACCGCGAGTGAGCTGACGCGCGACGCAGCGGCCATCAGCACGGCGGCGGAATCGTACTGGGAGCCGCACGCCGAAGACGGGACGGTGGTGCACTACTCCGCGGACGGCGAAGACGTGGTGGTCTCGTACCCGGTCGGGAGCGGCGAGGTGATCTGGTGGGCGGGGGCGACGCCGCTCACCAATAACGGGATCCAGGAGCGCGGCAACCTCTACCTGTTCCTCAACAGCGTGGGACCGAAGCAGGGGCGCCGCGTTCTCTGGGATGAGTACTATCACGGTGAAGCGCGGACGGCGCTGGATTCGCTGTGGTCGAGTCCACTGAAGTGGGGCCTGCTGCAGCTGGGGTTGGTGAGCGGCTTCGTCCTGCTGACGTATTCGCGCCGGCTGGGACCGACATTCGTGCGGCACAGCCAGACGCGGCTGAGCCCACTGGAATTCACAGACGCGCTCGCACACCTGTATCGCCGGGCTCACGCCGCGAACGTGAGCGTGGAGGTGGCATACGAGCGCTTCCGGCACGCGGCGACGCGGCGACTGGGCCTGCCGCACTCGGCGACCGCGGCGCAGATCAGCGACGCCTTCGAGGCGCAGTACGGCGCGGCGGGCGCGCGCGACACGATCCGCCACGCCGAGGCGCTGCGCTTCGATCCGGGAGCCAGCGAGCTGGAAGCGATCGAGGTGGTGCGCGCGCTCCATCGGTATACGATGCAAGTCACGAACGTCCACATCCGGACGGAGGGGAAGCAGTGATGCAAGCAGGCACGGCAAGCGCCATCGACCATGGAAGGACGGAACTCAACAAGATCCTGCTGGGGCAGGCCGGGGTAGTGGACCAGTGCCTGCTGGCGCTGCTGTGCCGCGGGCACGTGCTGCTGGAGGGCGTCCCCGGGATCGGGAAGACGCTGCTCGGCAAGCTGGTGGGGCACCTGGTGGGTCTCAAGTTCCAGCGCGTGCAATGCACCTCGGACCTGATGCCGGCGGACATCAGCGGCGGCAACATCCTGAACGCCGCGACGAGCAAGTTCGAACTGCACCGCGGCCCGGTCTTCACCGACCTGCTGCTGGTGGACGAGATCAACCGCATGCCACCGCGGACGCAGGCGGCGCTGCTGGAGGCGATGGAGGAGCGGCAGGTCACCATCGACGGCATCCGGCATTCGCTGGCGCGCGACTTCACGGTATTCGCCACGCAGAATCCGGTGGAATTCGAAGGGACGTATCCGCTGCCGGAGGCGCAGCTCGACCGCTTCCTGCTGAAGGTGAAGATGGGCTACCCGTCGGCGAATGACGAGGTCGAGGTGCTGGCCAGTCATCATCGCGGATTCGACGCGCACGACCTCTCCACGCTCGACCTGAAGCCGTTGCCCGCGGGGTGGCTGGAGGAGGCGCGGGACAAGGCGGCGCACATCACCATCCAGCCGGAGCTGCTGCGGTACGTGAGCAACATCGTGCGCAAGACGCGCGAGTGGCCGGCGCTGATGCTGGGGGCGAGTCCGCGCGCGGGAGTGGCATTGATGCAGGTCGCGAAGGCAAAGGCGGTGCTCGACGGCCGCGATTACCTGATCCCCGACGACGTGAAGAGCGTGGTGGCGCCGACGCTGCGGCATCGCGTCCGGTTGCGGCCCGAGGCCGAGCTCGAGGGGTTCAGCAGCGACGACATCCTCACGCAGTTGGTGGGCTCGGTCGAGGTGCCGCGCTAGATGGCCGACTTGCTCATGCCGCCGCCAGCGACCGCGGCCGCGGCGCCGGTGAAGCGCGGCTTCGCGATGGGAAGGCGCGGCTTCCTGCTGCTGGGGCTGGGACTGGTCTGGGTGGCGCCGATGTTCTGGCAGCCGCTGTTCCTTCTCGGAATGTTCGCGTGGGACGCGCTGGTGCTGGTGGCGTGGCTGGTTGACCTGGCGCGGCTGCGCCGCGGCCTGCATTTGACGGTGCAGCGCCGATTCCAGGGCCCGCTGGCTCTGTGGCAGCCCTCCGCAGTCGAGATCGTGCTTGCCAACCGGGGCAGCATGGCGTACTGGGCGAGGGTCGCGGACGCGGTGCCGGCAACGCTGTGCCAGGAGCCCAGCGAGCAAACGATCGTGGTGCCCGGCGCGGGCGAGAGCTCGGTGCGGTACTCGGTGCTGCCGCAGCGCCGGGGCGACGTGGTGTTCGGCAGCATGCACCTGCGGCTGCAAAGCGCCGCTGGCATCGCGGAGTTGTGGGTGGAAGCGCCGGCGCGAGCGCCGGCGCGCGGGTATCCGAATCTGCAGGACCGGGAGAGCCAGGCGCTGTATCTCACGCGCAGCCGCATGATCGAGCAGCAACGCCGGCTGGCGCAGCAGCGCGGCCTGGGGCGCGAGTTCGAGAGCTTGCGCGAATTCCAGGAGGGCGATGAGTGGCGGGACATCTGCTGGACCGCGACGGCGCGGCGCGGCAAGCTGGTGACGCGGCACTACCAGACCGAGCGCAGCCAGTCGGTGTGGCTGGTGGTCGACTGCGGACGCCTGATGCGGGCGCGCGACGGCAACCTCAGCAAACTGGACTACGCGGTGAACACGGCGCTGGCGGCGGCGCAGCTGGCGCTGCACTCCGGAGACCGCGTGGGGTTGCTGGCGTACGGCCGAAAAGTGCGTACGCGGCTGCTGCCCAACCATGGCGCCCAACAATTGCGACTGCTGATCGAACAACTGGCGCAAGTGCAAGAGGAGACGTCGGAAGCCGACCACCTGCGCACTGCGGCGTTGCTCATGCGGATGCAGACGCGACGCAGCCTGATCATCTGGCTGACCGATTTTCCGGAAACGGCGCGGACGCCGGACGTGGTCGAGGCGGTGTCGCAACTGGCGCGGCGACACCTGGTGATGTTCGCCGTCATCGGGCAGGCCGACCTGCGAAGCATCAGCTCACAACCGCCCGCGTCGCAGGACGTGGCCGGGCTGTACCGCTTCACCGCGGCCGCGGAGACGGAGCACCGCCGTGTCGTGACGATGGCGCGGCTGCGCGAGCAGGGCGTGCTGCCCTACGAGGTGGAGGCCGCCCACCTCACTCCCACCGTCCTGAACAGTTATCTCGAGATCAAAGACCGGGATCGGCTGTAGCCGGGCGCCGGCCGCTGAAGAGATAGGTGAGCAAGACGGCGAGCAGGGAGGCAGCCAGCGGATAGCGCGCGACCGCAGGCAGTTCGACAGGGGAGACGAAGCCCTCCAGGATGCCGGCAACGACCAGCAATGGGATGATGCCGGCGACGAGCTTCACCGCCTCGGCGCCCGCCGAGGCGAGCGCCTGCTTGCGCGCGAGCCGCCCCGGGAACAGGAGGCCGCGACCGAGCAGCAGGCCGGCGCCCGCGGCGATCCAGATGGCGGGCAGTTCGAGCACGCCGTGCAGCGCCACGAAAGCCCACAGCTTGTCGCTCATCCCTGTCATCCAGCAAGCGGCGGCGATGGCGCCCATGAGGAGGCCGTTGGTGGCCATCATGTAGAGCGGTCCCAGCCCGAACAGCACCCCGGATGCAAAAGCCACGAAGGAGACGGAGAGGTTGTTGGTCATGATCGCGCTCGAGGCAGCCGGCTTCATGGTAAGGATGGAGTGGGTCCACATCTCGCGGCGGTCGATGGTCTGGACCATGTGGGGGCCGAGCAGGCGCAGCTTGAAGTCGGGATCGTAGAGCGTGAGCAGGAAGCCGGCGAACGCGGCGGCGAAGAACAGCGCGGTGGCGAACAGGACGTAGTTGAGATTGCGGCGGAAGGCGGCCGGGAAATCTTCGCGATAGAAGCGGAAGAGGCCGCGAAATCCGGTCGTGCGCCTGCCGGTGTAGATGATATTGTGTGCCTGCCCGAGCAGGCGATTGAGATAGCGTGCGTAGTTTTGCGCTCCCGGATCGTTCCGGACGACGGACAGATCGGCAGCGGTCTGGCGGTAGAGCAGGGCAAGTTCACGGAGTTCGGCGCGGTTGAGGCGCGCGACGCCGGACTTGCCGGTGCGAGTGAGGAGCGCCTCCAGGGCGTCCCACTGCGGTTTGCGCTTCTCCAGCCAGTACGTGGAGATCATCGGATGGAACCGATCGAGAAGCTTACCATCGATACCCCCGAGCAGGTGGCGCTGGAATTCCCGCTGGCGGGAGTGGGCAGCCGCTTCCTGGCGTTCGCCATCGACACGCTGCTGCAGGCGGTCATCGTCATCGGGGTCTTCTTCGTCGGCCTGATCGCGCTGCCGGGCTTTTCGTTGTTCGGCAGCATGGGACCATCCTGGGGTCTGGCGATCGGGATCGTGATCTGGTTCGTGCTCTATTGGGCCTACTTCGCGGGTTTCGAGGCGCTCTGGAAGGGGCAGACGCCCGGGAAGCGCGAGTTGCGGCTGCGCGTGATCAAGGACACCGGCGCCAGCATCACGGCACAGGACGCGATGGCGCGGAACCTGCTGCGCGCGGTGGATTCGTTGCCCGGCTTTTACGGCGTCGGGCTGGTGGTGATGTTCCTGAGCAGCCAGAACAAGCGGCTCGGCGACTATGTCGCGGGCACGGTGGTGGTGCACGAGCGTCCTCCGGAAAGCGAGAAGGTGTACTGGAACACGCAGGAGACGCAGGACACTCAGCAATATCCGGTGGCCAAGCTCGTTCCAGAGCAGATCGCGATGTCGGAGAACTTTCTGGCGCGGCGGCTGGACCTGGATTCCGAGCTGCGCTATCGCCTGGCCCGGGAACTCGCCGACCACCTGGCCATGAGCCTGCAATTGCGTCCGGAAGAGCGGCCCAGGGACGAGGAGCTGATCGAGACGGTGGTCCGCCAGTACCGGAGATCGGCGAGCTTCCACTCGTAGGCTGCACCAGAGAAGGTGCTTTTCGCCGGTGTCGCCGGCACCTACAATCGGAGCGTCCCCAGCCGCCCGGCCCCGCCCACACTTGTGAGAAGCCGCGTCTTCCTGAAACTCGCGCTCGCCTTCCTGGCCGTGCTGGCCGTGGCCACGCTCACGCTCGACGTCATGATTCGGAGCGCGTGGGAAAAGTCGCTGCTGCGGGACCTGGAGGCGTCGCTCACCGAGAAGGCGGAACTGTTCGCGCAGGAGGTGGACACGCCCGGCGCGGCGCCGCAGGCGATCGCGAACCGCGTGGCGCAGGCGGCGCACGCGCGCGCCACGGCGATCGAGCGCAGCGGGAAGGTGCTGGCCGACACGGAAGCGGATCCGGACCGGATGGAGAACCATGCGACGCGGCCGGAGTTCGTGGCCGCGCTGGCGGGCAAGCCGGGCAGCAACGTGCGGCGCAGCCACACGGTCGGAGTGGAGTTCCTGTACGTGGCGGTGCCGAGCGCTAACGGCGCAGTGCGGCTGGCGTACCCGATCACTTCGATCCAGCAACGCGTGGCGGAGATTCGCCGGCAATTGCTGCTGGCGAGCACGCTGGCGATGGCGTTGGCAATGGTGCTGGCGGCATGGCTGGCGCATTCGACGGCGACCCGGCTGAAAACGATCGCCAGGTTCGCGCAGCGCGTGGCGCACGGCGACCTGGCGGCGCGCATCGAGGAGCGCTCCAACGATGAGATCGGGCAATTGGCGGGTGCGCTGGACGAGACCGCACGGCACCTGGAACAGGATTTCGCCGCCATCGAGAAGGGCCGGACGCAGATGGAGGCGTTGCTGAACAGCATCCAGGACGGCGTGCTGGCGGTCGCGGCGGACGGCCGGGTGCAATGGGCGAATGGCGCGATGGCTCGCCTGCTAGGGCAGCCAGCAAAAGTGAACGAGCCGGCGGTGGCGACGGTCCGCGACCCCGACCTGCTGGGGTTGCTGGAAGCATGCATGGAAAAGCGCGAGGTGCGCAGCGGGACGGCCACGGTCGTCCCGGGACGCAGCTTCGCGGTGACGGCGGCGCCGATCGCCGAGGGCGGCGCGGTGCTGGTGCTGCACGACGTCACGGAGATCGAGCGCGTGGACCGCACGCGGCGGGATTTCATCGCCAACGTGTCGCACGAGCTGCGCACACCGCTGACCTCGATCCAGGGCTATGCTGAGACGCTGCTGGAAAAGGCCCCGGCAGAGCCCGCTCACGCGCGCGAGTTCCTGAGTATCGTGCTGGAGAACGCGCGGCGCATGACGACCCTGACCGAGGATCTGCTGACGCTGGCGCGGGTGGAGTCGGGCGAGCAGCCGCTCAAGCTGGGGCCGGTGCCCGCGAGCGAGCTGCTGCGGAACGCGCTGGCCAGTTTCCAGCCGGAGGCACAAGCGAAGGGGCTGCAGCTCGCGATCGAAGCGGAACTCCCGGATGCGGTCCGGGTGGATCGCGACGCCGTGTACCACGTGTTCTCGAACCTGGTGGAGAACGCGGTCAAGTACGCGGGCTCGGGCAGCCGGATCCTGCTGGGTGCGCGAAAGGGCGACCGAGGCGTAGAGTTCTACGTTCGCGACTTCGGCCCGGGAATCGCCTACGAGCACCTGCCGCGGTTGTTCGAGCGCTTCTATCGGGTGGACAAGGCGCGGTCGCGCGAGACCGGAGGCACCGGGCTCGGGCTGGCGATCGTGAAACACATCGTGCTCAACCACGGCGGCAGCGTGCGGGTGGAGAGCGAATTGAACCACGGATCCACGTTCTACTTCCTGCTTCCGCATGCAGGCGAAAGAGACGGACATGGCAAACCGAAAGGCTGAGCTGCCGGTGCTGGAGCGGGTGCGCGCGAGCCTGGACGCGGTCGCGCGCGCGGCAGACCCCAAGGCGGTGCACTTCTTCCGAACCAGCTGCCGGCGGCTGGAAGCGTATGCCGAGCTAGCGGAAGGGGAAGGAGCGCGCGCCCTGCGCAAGCTGGGGAAGCGGCTGGAGCGCGCGCGCAAGCGGGCGGGACGGGTACGCGACCTCGACGTGCAGCTCGATCTGCTGCGCGAACTGGAGACGGAGCGCGAGCGGGAGGAGCGCCGGGTGCTGCTGGCGGACATGGAGGAAGCGCGGGCACGGGCGGCGCGGAAGCTGGCGAAAGAGCTCGACCCCGAGACCGTGACGGCGTTGCGGGCGCGGATCGCGCGGGCGCGGCGGGTGGAGCGCGGCGCGCCCTCGAGCGCGACGGGCGCGCGGGTGCGCGCGTGGGAGAGCGCGGTCGAGCGCCTGACCGCGCTGGCGGACGAGTTTCCGAAGGTGAAGGTCAAGGACCTGCACGAGCTGCGGCTGGCGTGCAAGGCGATCCGGTACACGGCGGAGCAGGCGCTGCCGCGGGCCGAGGCGCGCGCGCTGATCGAGCGGATGAAGCAGGTGCAGGATGCGATCGGGCTGTGGCACGACTGGCTCGTCTTGCACGAACGGGCGAGCGAGGTGCTGCCGGCCGACAGCCGGCTGACCAACATCCTGCGAAGCCACGAGCGAACCGCGCGCGCGGCGGCGCTGAAGGAGTCGCGCGCGGTGGTGCGGCCGCACATCCGGGTGGAGGCGCCGCCGGGCCTGCCCACGAGCGCGAAGCGGCCGGAGTCGGTGGCGAGCGGAAAACCAGACGTCGCGAGCGCATCCTAACCACTCATGCCGATCTTCGCGGCCATCGACATCGGAGCGAACTCGGTCCGGCTGAAGATCGCGCGGCTGGTGCGCGGGCGGCGGCTGGAGGTCGTGCACGAAGACCGCGAGGTCACGCGGCTGGGCGCTTCCGTCTTCCGGTCGGGGCAGCTCGCGCCCGAAGCGATGGCGCACACCGTCGAAGTCCTGCAGCGCTTCTATAAAGCCACGCAACGATACGGCACGGACGCGGTGCGTCTGGTGGCAACCAGCGCGCTGCGCGACGCGCGCAACGCCCACGCCTTCACCGAGTGGGTGAAGGCCGCGACTGGCTGGAAGGTCGAAGTGATCACCGGCCTGGAAGAAGGCCGGCTGATCCACCTGGGGATCGTGTCGAACACGCGGCTGGCCTCGGGCCGGATGCTGCTGGTGGACCTGGGGGGCGGAAGCTGTGAGCTGACGCTCTCGGCGGGCGGGCACATCAAGCAGATGGCGAGCCTGCCGCTGGGCGCGGTGCGGCTGACGGGCGACTTCCTGCAACACGATCCGCCGAAGAAGAAAGAGCTGCGGCGGCTGCGCGAGTTCATCGCGGAGGAGCTCTCGCGGCTGGGCAGCAAGCTGGAGCCGATGCGCGGGCGCGCGATGATCGGGACGTCGGGGACGGCGGCGGCGCTGGCGGGGGCGGCCAAGGTGAAGCTCGGCCGGGGACTGGTGAGCGAAGGCGTGACGCGAGCGACGACCGTGAAGCTGGCCAAGCGGCTGGCGCAGATGTCGCGCCAGGAGCGCGCGGCGCTGCCGGGGATCGGGCCGCGCCGGTCGGAGATCATCGTGGCGGGAGCGGCGGTGTTCGCCACGCTGATGGAGACGGCCAGGCTGGCTGGCTTCCGCTATTCGCCGCTCGGCTTGCGCGACGGGCTGCTGGCGCAGATGGCGGCGGACTACGACCGGCGCACGCCGCTGCGGCGGCGCATCGAGGCGGACCGGCGGGACGCGCTGCTCAGCATGGCGCGGCACTACGACGTGGACCTGGGATTCGCCGAGCACGTGCGGGAGCTCGCGCTGCAGCTGTTCGGCGAGCTGAAGCGGCTGCATGGACTGAGCCCGGAATACGCGGAGTGGCTGGGCGCGGCCGCGATGCTGCACGAGGTGGGCGCGTTCATCAATCGCAGCGGACGGCGGCGGCACACGCATTACATCGTGGCGCACTCGGACATCTTCGGCTACTCGGTGCGGGAGCGGCAGGTGATCGCGGCGATCACGCGGTACCTGGGGAAGTCGCGGCCCTCGGGGGACGACGCGCTGATGAAGCGGTTCGCGCCGGCGGAGCGGAACGCGATCCGGCGGGCGGTGGTGCTGCTGCGGCTGGCGCGGGCGCTCAACCATGGGCGCCGCGGCGCCGTCCGGCGAGTGCGCGCAGGCGTGCGGGGCGGCGAGGTCAGGCTGCGGGTCGGCACCAAGCGCGGCGGCGCGGACCTGGAGATGTGGGCGCTGGCGAAGGAGCGCGCCTACTTCCGCGAGGTCTTCGGGCGCGACTTGCGCGCGGAAGAGGCGTAAAGCGCGCGCGCGATCTTCGGGGTGATGCACCAGTGGAGCACGGCGCTCTTGCTGTCGACCTCGACGCGGGCGACCGCGCCCTTCTTCAGGTCGACGGCTTCGTCGGCGCCGCGGCGGCTGATGGCGAGGCTCAAGAACTCGCTCAAGCTGGGGTTGTGGCCCACCACCATGACGGCGTCCTGCTTGTGGTGCCGGGCGAGCAGCTGGCGGAAATCGTTGTAGTCGGCTTCGGGACGCAGCGCGTTGTCGAACTGCAGCTTGCCGTCGTAACCCAGCTCATTGCCGACGAAGGACGCGGTCTGGGAAGCGCGCTTCAGCGGGCTGGAGAGGAGGGCGTCGACCTGGACGTCGAGGGCGGCGAGCACGCGGCCGATGTAGCGGCACTGCTCGACTCCTTCCTTGTCGAGCGCGCGGCGCTCATCCTTCTTGGGGTCGGAGAGGCTCTCGCCGGCGCTGGCGTGGCGGAGAAAGTAGACGATCATGGCGGTTTAGATGGCCTCGACGGTGGGAGCGGACTTGCGCGCCACCTTGTCTTCGAAGACGCTCTTGCCCTCCGCGAGGCCGATGAGGAAGTCCTGCGCGTTGAAGGCCGGCGAGGAGCGGCGCGCGCCGGCGTGGCGCGGGGCGCGGCCGACGCGATGATAGCGGCCGTCGGAGCGCAGGACGCGGGCCTTCTCGGTGTCGGCGAGGTAGATATCCAGCACCTCCTGGCGCAAGCGCTGGCGGAGCAGCGGGTCGCGGACCGGGAACATCAGTTCGACGCGCTCGTAGAGGTTGCGCGGCATCCAGTCGGCGCTGGAGAGGAACACCTCCTCGTCGCCGGCGTTGGCGAAGTAGAAGACGCGACTGTGCTCGAGGAAGCGGCCGACGATGCTGCGCACGCGGATGTGGTCGCTGACGCCCCGCACGCCGGGCCGCAGCGCGCACATGCCGCGCACGATGAGGTCGATCTCCACGCCGGCTTGCGAGGCGCGGTAGAGCGCGCGGATGACGTCGGTGTCGATGAGCGAGTTCATCTTGGCGATGATGCGCGCCGGCTTGCCGGCCGAGGCGTGCTCGGTCTCGCGCTCGATGAGGCGAAGCGTGCCTTCCGCGAGATTGAGCGGCGCGACCAGCAGGCCGTCGTAGTCGCCGCGCTCGGAGTAGGCGGTGAGGAAGTTGAAGACGGAGTGCACGGCCTGGGTCACGACGGAGTCGGCCGTCATCATGCTCATGTCGGTGTAGAGGCGCGCGGTCGTGGGATTG
>DATIBR010000017.1 GCA_035457425.1 Terriglobales bacterium | reverse complement strand
GGATGGGCAAGCTCCAGGTCGAGCTGACCGGCACGAAGTCGCTCGAGGAGATGAAGCAGCGCGTGGCGGCGGCGGCGAAGGAGCGGCCGGCGGGCGAATGGATGCAAGGCCGCGGCTGGGACCACACGAAGTGGACGAAGGTCGTGCTGCCGACGCGGCAGGACCTCGACGCCGTCACCGGCGACCATCCGGCCATCTTCACGCGCGTCGACGGGCACATCGCGGTCGCCAACACCGCCGCGCTCCAAGCCGCGGGCGTCACCAAGACGACGAAGCCGGGGCAGGGCGGCGCCATCGACCTCGGCGATGACGGCGAGCCGACCGGCATCCTCCGGGAAGGCGCGCGCGACCTTGTCTATTCGAAGATCCCGCCGCCGACTCCCGCCATGCGCCGCCGCGCGCTCGAGCTCGCGCTCGCCGACGCCGCGCAGTGGGGCATCACCAGCGCGCAGGACAACTCCGACTGGCAGGACTTCCTCGTCTTCGAGGAGATGGAGAAGGAAGGCAAGCTCACCCTGCGCATCACGGAGTGGCTGCCGTTCGGCGCGGACCTGAAGACGCTGGGCGAGCATCGCGCGCACCATCCCGCCACCGACCCGATGCTGCACACCGGCATGCTCAAGGGCTACATGGACGGCTCGCTCGGCTCGCGCACCGCGGCGCTGCTCGCGCCCTATTCCGACGACCCGAAGAACTTCGGGCTGCCGCAGTTCCGCCAGCACGATCTCGAGGAAGAGACGTGGGAGAAGACCAACGCCGGTTTCCAGATCGGCTTCCACGCCATCGGCGACCGCGGGTCGGACCTGGCGCTGGCGGGGTTCGGCGAGGCGTGGCGCGAGTGGCACGAGCGCCCGCAGAATCGCGACAAGACGCCCGACTTCCGCTTCCGCATCGAGCACGCCCAGGTGATGGCGCCCGGGCAGTTCCAGGAGATGAAGGAGCTGGGCGTGATCGCCAGCGTCCAGCCCAACCACCTGCTCACCGACATGAACTGGGCGGAGGCGCGCATCGGGCCGGAACGCGCGAAGTACTCCTATCCGTGGCGCACGTTCCTCGACAACAAGATCCCGCTGGCGTTTGGGACGGATTACCCGGTGGAGCCCATCACGCCCTTCCGCGGGCTGTACTGCGCGGTGACCCGCATGAGCGAGGACGGGAAGAAGACCTACTATCCCGAGCAGAAGCTGACCATCGACGAGGCCATCGCCGCTTACACCACCGGCTCGGCCTACGCGGAGTTCGCCGAGAAGGAGAAGGGAACGCTCGCGCCCGGGATGCTCGCCGACTTCGTCGTGCTCGACCGCGACATCAGCAAGGTGAAGCCGGAGGAGATCCTGAAGACGAAGGTGCTGCGGACCGTGGTGGGCGGGAAGACGGTGTACGAGGCGAAGTGATTTGTGATTTGCGGTTTGTGATTGGTGATTTGAAATCGTACTGACCCGGCGTTAGTATCGTCCGTTCGACATATGCCGCAGAATTACATCCCGGCGTTCCTGTTCATCGCGGTGGTGGGGGTGCTGATCCCCCTGACGCTGATCCTTGCGAAGCTGGTGCGCCCGGAGAATCCCAACAAGACCAAGCTGATGGCGTACGAGTGCGGCATCGACCCGGTCGACAACGCGCGCGGCCGCTACACCGTGCGCTTCTACATCGTCGCCATCCTGTTCGTGGTGTTCGACGTGGAGACCATCTTCCTGTTCCCGTGGGCGGTGCAGTTCAAGATGCTCGGCATGTTCGGGTTCATCGAGATGATGATCTTCCTCGCCATCCTCGTGGTCGGGTACGTGTGGATATGGCGAAAGGGAGCGCTCGAGTGGGTGTAACCCATTGCCGATTTACGATTGTCGAGTGACGATTTGCGGGGCGGCTGAAGCCGCCCCGTTCAGTTTTTCGCGGCGTTGACACTCAATATGCAAGCTGTTAGAAAGTAAGGTTCTTCCACGATTTGCGCGGTTAGCAGTCGCTCCCTGCATGGCTGACGAAACCAAACGCAATCCCTCGGACCCGCAAGCGAGTGGTGGCGACAAGCCGCCCGCGCAGCCCGTTACCGCCGCCGGCCAGAACGTCGCGCCCGGCAAGGCCGGCGACGCCGCGCAGGGCAAAGACCCCGCCAAAGTCCAGCCGACGCCGCCCGGCGCAGCCGCCGGCCATGCCGCGCCGCCGCCCAAGCCCGCCGGTCCCGCGGCGACGCCATGGGAGCACCCGCGCGTCGCGAAACTGAAGGGACTGTACGGCTCGGGCATCAAGGACGCGCTGACCTACCTCGGTCAGAACTACTTCGTCGTGAACAAGGAAGTCGTCTTCGACGTGCTGCGGTCGCTGCGCGACGACGAGAAGTTCGATTACTGCGTCGACGTCACCGCGGTGCACTATCCCGACAAGCCGGAACCGTTCGAGGTGGTGTGGATCCTCTACTCGTTCGCGCACAACGAGCGCGTGCGCGTGAAGACCAGCGTCAAGGACGGCGAGAAGCCGCCCAGCTCGGTGCCGCTCTGGGAGACGGCGAACTGGCTGGAGCGCGAGGTCTACGACATGTTCGGCGTCGAGTTCGAGGGGCATCCGGACATGCGGCGCATCCTGTTGCCGGATGGGTGGAAGGGATTCCCGCTGCGCAAGGACTACGGCATCATCCAGCAGGATAACGAGTGGGTGAAGATCAATCTCGGCATCGAGAGCGGGCAATAGAGGGCTACGGGAAGAACGTGGCGGAGATCCTCAAATCCGAGCAGAACCCGTCGGCGGTGAAGCACCTGGAGCAGGCGCCGGAGCCGCAGGCGCCGTACCTCGATTCCGACGAGCTCATCCTGAACATGGGCCCGCAGCATCCCTCCACGCACGGCGTGCTGCGCGTCATCCTGAAGCTCGACGGCGAGAAGGTGCTGGGCACCGAGTGCGTGATCGGATACCTGCACCGCGGGGTGGAGAAGATCGCCGAGCACCGCACCTACGCGATGTTCAATCCGTACGTCGACCGCATGGACTACGTGGCGGCGGTCTCGAACGGGCTGGGCTACTGCGAGGCGGTGGAGAAGCTGCTCAACATCGAGGCGCCGCCGCGCGCGCGCTACATCCGGGTCATCCTGACG
>DATIBR010000016.1 GCA_035457425.1 Terriglobales bacterium | reverse complement strand
TTCACGAACCCGCCGGACGCGACGACGACCGCGGCGGCGCCATCGGTGATGCCGGAAGAATTCCCGGCCGTGATCGTTCCCGTCTTCGAGAACACCGGCGCGAGCTTCGCCAGCTTTTCCATCGACGCCCCGAGGAACGGGTGCTCGTCCTGGGCGAACGTGGTCGGACCCTTCTTCCCTTCCAGCGTCACCGGCACGATCTCGTTGGCGAACTTGCCGCCGTGGATGGCCTGCTCGGCGCGCTGCTGCGAGGTGAGCGCAAACTCATCCTGCTCCGCCCGCGTGATCTTGTACTGCTCGGCCAGCACTTCGGCGGTCTCGCCCATCACCAGCTTGGAGAGCGGGTCGAGGAAGCCGTCGCGGTACATGCCGTCGACCAGCTCCTGGTTGCCGAGGCGGTAGCCCCAGCGCGCGCCGTCGAGGTAATACGGCAGGCGCGACATCGATTCCGTCCCGCCCGCGAGCACGCACTCCGCGTCGCCGGCCCGGATGGCGTCGTAGCCGAGCGCGATGCACTTCATCCCCGACGCGCACGCCATGTTCACGGTGTACGCCGTGACTTCCTTGGGGACGCCCGCGCGCACCGAGATCTGGCGCGCGACGTTGGGACCGCCGCCGGCCTGGCGCGCGTTGCCGAAGATGGTCTCGTCCACTTGGTCGGGCGCCACGCCGGCGCGCTCCAGCGCCGCCTTCGCCGCGACCACGCCCATATCGGCCGCGGTCTGCGACGCCAGCGAGCCGCCGAACTTCCCGATCGGCGTCCGCACCGCGGAGACGATGAATACTTCCTGCATGACATTTCAGTGTACATGGTCGTCGGTCGTCGGCTGTCGGTCCTCGGCAGACTCGTGGCGGCCGACGACCGAGGGCCGAGGGCCGACCACCGCTACAATGGTCCCGATGGACGTTATCTACGGCATCCATTCCGTCGCCGAGGCGCTGAAGGCGCGCGCCCGCAACTTCGACCACGTCGAGATCGCCAAGGAGCGCAGCGACCCCAAGATGCAGCGCATCATCGACGACTGCCGCGCCTCCGGCATCCCGGTGCGCTTCGTGCCGCGCGAGGCGCTCGACCGCCTGGCCCGCACCGCGAACCACCAGGGCGTGGTCGCGGTCACGACTTCCAAGCAGTACTCGCAAGCCGACGACCTGATCGAGAACCGAAAGGGCGAGTGGAGCTTCCTCGTCGTGCTCGACGGGGTGGAAGACCCGCACAACCTGGGCGCGGTGCTGCGCGCCGCCGACGGCGCCGGCGCCGACGGCGTGATCGTGCCCGAGCGCCGCGCCGCGCACGTGACCGGCACAGTCGCAAAGTCCTCCGCCGGCGCGAGCGAGCACGTCCCCATCGCCAAGGTCACCAACATCTCGCGCACGCTCGAGGACATGAAAGACCAGAACATCTGGATCGTGGGGCTCGACGAGCGCGGCGACCAGACCTACGACCAGGTCGATTACAAGATGCACTGCGCGCTCGTCTTCGGCGCCGAGGGCAAGGGACTGCACGAGCACGTCCGCAAGCACTGCGACTTCCTGGTGCGCCTGCCCATGGCCGGCTCCGTCAGCTCGCTCAACGTCTCCGTCGCCGCCGGCATCGTGATGTACGAAGTCGTGCGCCAGCGCACAAATCAAGATTCCACCCCAGAGACCCAGAGGCACAGAGGAAAGAAGTAGCGTTGAAGACCTTCCTCCAACTCCTCTGCGTCCTTGGCGTCCTCTGCGGTAGTGGTTTCTCCCAGGACCGCGAGGCCTTCACCATCACGCGCTGGCAGCTCGACGTCCAGATCGTGCCGGGCGAAGGCGCCCTCGCGGCCAGCGGAACGCTCGCCGTCCGCAACGACTCCCCCGCCCCGCAGAATGCGCTCGCTCTCCAGATCTCCAGCGGGATGCAGTGGCAGTCGGTGCAGCAGGCCGGCAAGCCGCTGGCGTTCACCGTCCGTGAGCTGCGCTCCGACTACGACCACACCGGCCGGATGTCGGAGGCCGTCATCCAGCTTCCCGCTCCCATCGCGAAGGGCGGCACGGCGGAGCTGGAAGTCGGTTACTCCGGCACCATCGCGCTCGACGCGCGCCGCCTGACGGAAGCGAAGTGCCCGGGCTGCGCTGCCGTCCCGCTCGACGTCGCCGAAGCCAGCGACTGGGACCGCATCGAAACCGGCTATTCCATCTTCCGCGGCGCCGGCTACGTGACGTGGTATCCCATCGCCATCGCGCCGCAGCCCATCACCTATCCGCGCGCCTTCTTCGACCAGCTCGCCGCGTGGCGCGCGCGTCACGGCCAGAGCGTGCTCTCCGCCGACCTCTGCGTGCGCGCCGAGATGCCGGTCGGCTTCACCATCGTCGCCAGCGGGACGCCGCGCGCCGTGGCCGCGAGCTCCACGCGCGCCAAGTGCGCGGGCTACGACTTCGCGCTCACCGGCGACCGCGTGCCCGTCGTGGCAGCCGCGACCTTTGGCGTGGTCGAGCGCCCGCACGCCACCGCCTACTACCTCGAGGAGCGCCCGCGCGCGCTCGACGTGCTCGCCGCCTTCGAGCGCGCCGAGAAATATCTCGAAGACTGGTTCACGCCGCGCGCGAAGTCGGCCATCGTCCAGCTCCCGGGCGCGAAGATCGGCGCCTTCGAGAGCGGCAGCTTCTCCGCCACGCCCTTCGACACGCGCGACCCGCTGCTGCTCCAGACCAACGCCGCGCGCCAGATCGCGCATGCCTCGTTCGCCTCGCCGCGGCTCTGGCTCGACGAAGGCGTCGCGCAGCTCGCGCAGGTCCTGCTGCGCGAGAGCGCCGGCGGCCGCAAGGCCGCGCTCGACTTCATGAACACCCGCGCCGCCATGCTCGCCGAGATCGAGCACCAACTGCTCGACAGCGACGATGAGCTGCGCGGCGACGCCCTGCTGCTCACGCACAACGACGTGCTGGTGCGCGTCAAGGGCATGTTCGTCTTCTCCATGCTGCGCGACCTCGCCGGCGACGACGCCCTGCGCCGCGCGCTCGCCGCCTATCGTCCCGCCGACGACAAGCAGGCCGACTACTTCCAGCAACTGCTGGAGCGCGAATCGAAAAAAGACCTGGCGTGGTTCTTCAATGATTGGGTGTATCGCGACCGCGGCTTGCCCGAGTTCAAGATCGTGAACACGCTCGTCCGCCCGACCCTGCGCGACACCTTCACCGTCGTCGTCACGGTGGAGAACACCGGCGGCGCCACCGCCGAGGTCCCGGTAGCCGTACAGACCGCCGGCGGCGAAAAGTCCGAGCGGCTGCGCGTGCCCGCGCACGACAAGGCCACCGCCCGCATCACAGTCCCTGCGGCGCCGACCGGCGTCACCGTCAACGACGGCAGCGTCCCGGAAGAAGATAGGAGCAACAACTCCGCGCCGGTTACACTGCCCGCCAACGGCCAAGGGCCAACGACCAAAGACCGATGACCTACATCCAGTTCCTCGGCGCGGCCGGCACCGTCACCGGCTCCAAGCACCTGGTCAACACCGGGGGCTTCCAGGTGCTGGTGGACTGCGGCCTCTTCCAGGGCCAGAAGGAATGGCGCGAGCGCAACTGGGAGCCGCCGCCCATCCCCGCGCGCGAGATCGACGCCGTCATCCTGACGCACGCGCATCTCGACCACTGTGGCTGGATCCCGCGCCTCGTCAAGGCCGGCTTCACCGGGCCCATCTACGCTACGCAGCCGACCATCGACCTGTGCGGCGTGCTGCTGCCCGATTCCGGACACCTGCAGGAAGAGGACGCGGCCTACGCCAACAAGAAGAAGTCGTCGCGCCACTCGCCCGCGCTGCCGCTTTACACCGAGCAGGAGGCGCTCGACTGCCTGAGGTACTTCCAACCGGTCGGCGTAGGCGAGGTCAAGCGCCTGAACCCGGACTTCACCTTCAGCTTCGTGCGCGCGGCGCACATCCTCGGGTCCGCGATGGCCGAGGTCACCGTGCGCGCCGCCGGCGGGCAGCGCCGCCTGCTCTTCACCGGCGACATCGGCCGCGTGCGCAACACCGAAGTCGCGCCCGGCAAGGTCGTGCACTCCGGCCCGCAGGAAGGCGAGGTCGCCGACCTGCTGGTGATGGAGTCCACCTACGGCAATCGCCTGCATCCCACCACCAACCCCCGGCCCGAGCTCGCCCGGCTCATCACCGACACCGTGAAGCGCGGCGGCTCGGTCGTCGTCCCTGCGTTCGCCGTCGAGCGCACCGAGAAGCTCCTCTTCCTGCTGAAGGAGATGATGGAGGCCGGCGAGATCCCGCGCGTCCCGGTGCACACCGACAGCCCCATGGCCATCAAGGCGGTCGAGATCTTCCTGAAATACCGCGACGAGTTCAACGAGCAGACCAGGCGGCTGGTCGACCGCTACGGCTCACCCCTCCAGTGGGACAACTTCTTCTTCGACGAGAAAGTGGAAGAGTCGAAGAGGATCAACGAATCGCGGTTCCCTGCCATCATCGTGTCGTCGAGCGGCATGGCGACCGGAGGGCGCGTGGTGCACCACCTCGCGCAGCGCCTGCCTGACCCCAAGAACCAGGTCGTCTTCATCGGCTTCCAGGCGCCGGGAACGCGCGGCGCCGCCATCAAAGCGGGCGCGCGCTCCGTGAAGATCTTCGGCGAGGAGATCCCGGTGCGCGCGCAGGTCGCCGCCATCGAGCAGTTCTCCGACCACGCCGACACGCCCGAGCTGCTCGAGTGGCTGCGGACGTTCAAACGCGCGCCGGCGGTGACGTACCTCGTGCACGGCGAGCCGGCGGCTTCGTCGCAATTGCGGCTGGCGATGACGTCAGCCCTCCGCTGGAAGGTCGAGATCGCGCAGTGGATGCAGAAGGTGGAAGTGCGCTAGTCCCAAGAGCCATCGTGGGGATTTACCAGCCATCGTGAGGCAAAATGTCATCTTGAGGCGGCTTCAGCCGCCGAAGGATCCATGCATTCGTCTGCAATGAATGGGTTCTTCGGCGACTGAACTCGCCTCAGAATGACAATACGGTTCACGATGACTACGCGCTTGTGAAGCGCACCAGCGCTTCCAGCTTCCTCTTCGCCGCGCCGGAATCGATGGACTGCTCCGCCAGCGGGAAGCCTGCCTTGATCGAATCCACTTTCCCGGCCGCCACCAGCGCCGCCGCCGCGTTCAGCACCACCACGTCGCGCCGCGCCGACTTCTTTCCCTCCAGCACCTCGCGGATGATGGCCGCGTTCTGCTTCGCGTCGCCGCCGGAGATGGCCTCCAGCGGCGCGCGCTTCAGCCCGAAGTCTTCCGGCTGCACGTAGTAGGTCTGGAAGCGGCCGTCGCCGCGCAGCTCCGCGACCTTCGTCTCGCGCGTGAGCGTGATCTCGTCGAGTCCGTCCATGCCGTGGACGACGAGCACGCGCTTGAGTCCCAGCCGCTTCAGCGCCTCCGCGAGCTTTTCCACCAGCGTCTCGGAGTAGACGCCGACCACTTGCGCCGACGCCTTGGCGGGATTGGTCAGCGGGCCCAGCAGGTTGAAGATGGTGCGCAGCTTTAGGTCGCGGCGCGCGGTCTGCACGTGCTTCATGTTGTGGTGGATGTCGGGCGCGTACAGGAACGCGATTCCGGCCTCCCGCAAGCACGCCGCCAGCCGCTCGGGCGGCATTTGGATCTTCACTCCGAGCGCTTCCATCACGTCGGCGGAGCCGCACTGCGAGGTCACGCTGCGGTTGCCGTGCTTCGCCACGCGCACGCCCGCGCCCGCGATCACCAGCGCCACCGCGGTCGAGATGTTGAAGGTGCCGCTGGTATCGCCGCCGGTGCCGCAGGTGTCGACCAGCGCGTCGCGCTCGGTGTCGGAGACGTCGATGGCGGGATCGCCCACCGCGGTCACCGGTGCCGCCGCCTCGCGGATGGCCTCCGCGAATCCGACGATCTCCTCCACCGTCTCGCCCTTGATGTGGAGCGCGACCAAAAGCGCGCCGATCTGCGCGTCGCTCGCCGTGCCGCCCAGGATCTCCGCCATCACGGCGCGCGCCTGCGCGCGCGAGAGCGAGCGCTGGTGCGTGGCGACGGCGTGCAGGGCTTCGAGGATCATGTGGATGCGGGAGCAGCCATGGTACGCGGAGGGCTGCTCACTCCGCGAGCGCGAGTGGTGGGCGCGTGTCGGCTATCCGTGGCCTTCGGCTTCCTGCGCCTGCAGGTCGCAGGCTTCCCGGCAATCGAGGCAGTAGTACTGCCCGTCGTTGCACAGGCGGACGTTATGCAGGCCCTGGCACAGGCCGCAGTATTTCTCGCACAGGCACTTCTCTTCCGGCAGGTCACAGACGGCGCATATGAATCTATCTGCCATGCGCGCCACTCTAGCGCGAGACGGGCGGCTTGGGAAGTCTCAAGGCACACTTCGGCCCCGGGCCTGAATGTGTTGCTCTGCTGGAGACCGCTCCCCCGGGCTAGCCTTTGCTGCTGCCGCCAGGGGAAGCTTGAAAGTCGGCGTCGTCCTCGACCGGGACGGCCGAACTCACAAGCTGAAACCGGACGTCGTTGCCACATCGGCGACAAGCCGGCAGGGACTGGCCGGCCAGGATCGTCACCTCGTGGTACAGCCGGTGCTGGTAGTGCAAGACCTTGTAAATACCCGATTGCGGAGCTTTCTCCCCAGGCTTGAAGACGTTCTCAGCCATGGCAGGTACCGGCATCCGCGAAAATTCTAGACCCATCGCGCCGGAAGATTCAACGCTGCTGCCGGAGAGAGCCGCTGCTCCGGTCTAGCTCTCGAAATCGGCGTCGTCGAAGATATAGGGCGCGGTCCGCACCAGGCGGAAGCGCACCCGTTCGAAGCATGTGTCGCACGCCGGGAACTTGTCGTTCGCCAGCATCACGGCCTCGTGAGCGGTGCGGTGGTCGCGGTCGTGGATGACCTCGTAGATGCCGGTTTCCTTGATGGGATCGCCCGGCTGGTAGCGCGGGCCGTCGTCGCGCGTGTGGCGAGAGCGCGACGGCCCCGAGCGCGGGTCCTTGGAACGCAGACGATGGACTTGCTCTCTTGCACCGGCCGGTACGGGACGAGGAGCGGGCATTGCGGAACCCCAGGGGGAGATGTGCTTGCTGTGTTCCGCACTATATCGCCACAACTTGGCGCGGCTGGCAAGCGGCAATGCGCGAAACCAGGTTTGACCCCCGAAAAAATCGCGTGATAACGTAGCTGGTTCCACCTTGCATCGCCGCCCCAGAAGGGAATCCCCACAGTGGCCACCACGGTTGAAGCGACGGGTCTCCGCAAGACGGCGCTCCATCCCGTGCATCGCGCGCTCGGCGCCAAGATGGTGGACTTCGGCGGTTGGGACATGCCGGTCGAATATCCTGCCGGCTTCGGCGGCAAGCCCGGCGGCCTCATCCAGGAGCACCTGGCGGTGCGCACCGGCGTGGGCCTCTTCGACGTCTCGCACATGGGCGACATCCGCATCTCGGGCCAGCAGGCGCTCGAGGCCGTCCAGCACATCTCGATGAACGACGCCTCGAAGCTGCAACCCGGCCAGGCACACTACTCCGCCCTGCTTTACCCGCAAGGCACTTTCGTCGACGACGTCATCGTCCACAAGATGGCCGACGACGACTACCTGCTCGTCATCAATGCCGGCACGCGCGAAAAAGATTTCGGCTGGGTGCGCGACAACGTCAAGCACTTCGACGTCAAGGCCGAGGACGTGGGCGACAAGTACACGCAGCTCGCCATCCAGGGACCGCGCGCGCAGGAATTGCTCCAGAAGCTGACCGACGCCGACCTGGCGAAGATCAGGAACTACTGGTTCGCCTACGGCACCGTCTGCGGGCTGAAGAACACGCTCATCGCGCGCACCGGCTACACCGCCGAAGATGGCTTCGAGATCTACGTTCCCTCCGACGAAGCCACCAGCCGGCGCGTGTGGAACGAGGTGCTCGAAGCCGGCAAGCAGTTCGGCATCCTGCCCTGCGGCCTGGGCGCGCGCAACACGCTGCGCCTCGAAGGCAAGATGGCGCTCTATGGCCACGAGATCTCCAACGAGATCACGGTCTGGGAAGCCGGGCTCGACCGCTTCGTGAAGATGGAAAAACCCGAGTTCATCGGCCGGGCGGCGCTCGAGAAGCAGCGCTCCACCGGCATCCGCCGCACGCTGGTCGGCCTGGAGATGGTCGACCGCGGCATCGCGCGCGACGGTTACAAAGTCTTCGACGAGCGCGGCAGCGACGAGCTCGGCTACGTCACCAGCGGCTCGCCCGCGCCCTTCCTCAAGAAGAACATCGCGCTGGCCTACGTGCCGCCGCACTTCTCTTCCCTCGACACCACTGTCACCGTCGAGGTCCGCGGCCAGAAGATCAAGGCCAAAGTGGTTCCGACACCTTTTTATAAGCGTCCCAGGAAGTCGTAGGAAAGAAAGCGCAGGACTCATGACGTATCCGAAAGACCGCAAGTACACGAAAGAGCACGAGTGGATCAAGGTCGAGGGCGACACCGGCGTCATCGGCATCACGCATCACGCGCAGGAGTCGCTCGGCGACATCGTCTTCGTCGAGCTGCCCAAGGCCGGCGCCGACACCACCGCCGGCAAGAGCTTCGGCACCGTCGAGTCGGTGAAAGCGGTCAGCGAGCTGTACGCGCCCGTCTCCGGCAGCGTCACCGCCATCAACGAAGAGCTCAACAGCGCTCCCGAGAGCATCAACAAGGACGCCCACGCCGCCTGGATGATCAAGGTCAAGATCAAGGACAAGGCGGAGCTGAACTCCCTGCTGAGCGCGGAAGACTACGAGAAGTTCGTCGCGGAAGAAGGCCACTAAGAGTGCGCTATCTTCCGAAATCGCCCGCCGACCGCGAGCAGATGCTGCGCGAGCTCGGCTGCAAGTCCATCGACGACCTGTTCGCGCCCATCCCGGCCGAGTACCGCCTCAAGGGCGACCTCAACGTCCCGCGCCAGATGTCGGAGCAGGAGATCCTGCAGTTCTTCCGCCAGTCGTCGCGCGACAACGCCGCCGGCTACGCCACCTTCCTCGGCGCGGGCGCCTACAACCACTATCGCCCGGTGGTGATCGACTCGCTCATCTCGCGCGGCGAGTTCTTCACCGCCTACACGCCCTACCAGGCGGAGATCGCGCAAGGGACCCTGCAAGCCATCTTCGAGTTCCAGACCATGATCTGCGAGCTCACCGGCATGGAGGTCGCCAACGCTTCGATGTACGACGGCTCGACCGCCGTCCCGGAGGCCGCGATGATGTCGGTGCGCCTCACCGGGCGCAGCAACGTCGTCATCGCGCGCAGCGTGCATCCGGAGTATCGCGAAGTCCTGCGCACCTACGCGCAGCACCAGGGCCTGCCCATCACCGAGGTCGGCTTCGGCGAGAACGGCCGCTTGGACATGGCGGCGCTCGACAAGGCTGTCACCGACCAGACGGCGTGCGTCATGGTGCAATCGCCGAATTTCTTCGGAACGATCGAAGACGTCGCCGCGCTCGCCGAGTTCACGCACAAGAAGGGCGCGCTGCTGGTGGTCTCGATCGCGGAAGCCATGTCGCTCGGCGTGGTGAAGCCGCCGGTGGAAGCCGACATCGTGGCCATGGAAGCGCAGTCGTTCGGCGTGCCGCTCGGCTTCGGCGGCCCCTACGCCGGCGTCATCGCGACCAAGGAGCAGTTCGTCCGCCAGATGCCGGGACGCCTCGTCGGCCAGACCGTCGACAAGCACGGCCGCCGCGGCTTCGTGCTCACCCTCTCCACGCGCGAACAGCACATCCGCCGCGAGAAGGCGACCTCCAACATCTGCACCAACCAGGCTCTGGTGGCGACGATGGCGACCATCTTCATGACCATCTATGGACGCGAGGGGCTGAGGGAGCTCGCGCAGCACAACCTCGCGAAGGCCGCATACGCCTCGAACGAGTTCGGCAAAAAAGGCAAAGTTCTGTTTGCCGGCGCGCCGCGCTTCAACGAGTTCGTCCTCCAGACGGCGGGCGACCCCTACGCCATCAACGAGAGACTGCTCGAGCAGAAGATCATCGGCGGCTTCCCGCTCAAGAAGTTCTATCCCGAGCTCGGCAACGCCGCGCTCTGGTGCTGCACCGAGCTGACCAAGAAGGAAAACATCGACGCGGCCGTGAAGGCGGTGGCGCAATGAGCGGCCCGAAGAAAGCCACCACCCACGTCAACCAGAACGAAGGCCTCATCTTCGAGAAGTCCTCGCCCGGCAAGAAGGCGTACCGCCTCGAGCCGCTCGACGTCCCCGCCGTGGACGCCGCGAAGCTCCTCGGCGCGGCCGTGCGTGCGGACGTCGGCCATCTCCCCGAAGTCTCCGAGATCGAGATCATCCGGCACTTCACCCGGCTTTCGACCTGGAATTACGGCGTCGACACCGGTCTCTATCCGCTGGGTTCCTGCACCATGAAGTACAACGCGCGCGTCAACGAAGTCGCCGCGCGCATCGACGGCCTCGCCTACGCCCACCCGTACCAGCCCGAGCGGCTGTCGCAGGGCGCGCTGCGCGTGATGAAGACGCTCGCCGACTGCCTGCTCGAGATCACCGGCCAGGATGCCATCACCCTGCAGCCCGCCGCCGGCGCGCACGGCGAGATGACCGGCATCCTGCTCATCCGCGCGTTTCTGCAGTCGCAGGGGAACCCGCGCAAGAAGATCCTCATCCCCGACTCCGCCCACGGCACCAACCCGGCGACCGCCGCCATCTGCGGCTACGCGGTCGAGAACCTGAAGTCGAACGCCGCCGGCATGGTCGACGTGCCTTCTCTGGTCGCGCAGATGAACGAAGACGTCGCCGGCCTGATGCTCACAAATCCCAACACCCTCGGCGTCTTCGAGCAGGAGATCCACAAGATCGCCGACGTCCTGCACTCCAAGGGCGGGCTGCTTTACATGGACGGCGCCAACATGAACGCGCTCGTCGGCAAGACGCGCCCCGGCGACTTCGGCGTCGACGTGATGCACCTCAACCTGCACAAGACGTTCTCGACGCCGCACGGCGGCGGCGGACCCGGCTCCGGACCGGTCGCCTGCAAGAAGCACCTCGAGCCGTTCCTGCCGGCGCCGGTGGTGTGCGAGAAGCCCGACGGCACGCTCGGCTTCGACTACAACCGGCCGAAGTCCATCGGCCGCGTGCGCGCCTGGTACGGCAACTTCGGCATGCACGTGCGCGCGCTCGCCTACATCCTTGCCAACGGGCCCGACGGCCTCCGCATGACGACCGAAGACGCCGTCCTCAACGCCAACTACATCCGCAAGCGACTGGAAGGCGTCTACGACCTTCCCTACTCCACGCCCAGCATGCACGAGGTGGTCTTCAGCGATCGCAAGCAGACCGCCAAGGGCCTGAAGACCGGCGACATCGCCAAGCGGCTCATCGACTACGGTTTCCACCCCTACACCGTTTCGTTCCCGCTCATCGTGCCCGGCGCGCTCATGATCGAGCCGACCGAGAGCGAGTCGAAGGAAGAGCTCGACCTGTTCATCGACGCCATGCGCGAGATCGCGCGCGAGTGCGAGCAGGACCCGCAGCTCGTCCTCGACGCGCCCCACACCACGCGGCTTTCGCGCCTGGATGAAGTGCTGGCCGCCCGCAAGCCCGTGCTCCGCTGGAAGCCGCAGGCCAAGTCGGCGGCGGAATAGTCCCTGACCGATCGCCGCGGCCCGCCTGACCTGGGGCGCGATTTCCTGCGTCTTTTTTCCCGCCCCGTCCGTATGTAGCGATAGCATGGCTGCGACTGCCTATTACGCTTACGTGACGATGGAGAGCGAGAGCGCCCGGATCGCGCACGCCCTGCGCCGGCGCGACCCGGACCTGCTGGGCCGCCTCATCGAGCAGTACCAGCACCGGCTCTTCCGCTACCTCGTCCACTTCACCGGCGACCACCGCCTCTCCGAGGATCTTTTCCAGGAGACCTGGCTGCGCGTGCTGGAGCGTGGCCGCACGTACGACGGCAAGTCCGATTTCGCCGCCTGGCTGCTGCGGCTGGCCCATAACCTCGCCGTCGACCACTTCCGCACGCGGCGCGGAGTCAGCCTCGACGCGCTGACCGACCCGGAGCGCGAGGCGCCGCTCCAGGTCGCCGACCAGCGTCCGACCCCGTTCCAGCAGGCCGCCACCACCGAAGACCGCGAGCGCGTGGTGGCGTGCCTCGGCAGCCTGCCCGCCGCCTATCGCGAGGTCGTGGTCCTGAGATTCCAGGAGGAGATGCCGCTCGAAGAGATCGCGCAGGTCGTTGGCATCCCGCTGGCCACGGTGAAGTCGCGCCTCTATCGCGCGCTGGAGTTGCTGGAAACCAAGCTAGGAGACCGTTCGTGAGTCACGACGCACACCTTCGCGCCAAGGAGCTGATCGTCGGCGGCGCCACCGACGCCGCGGAGCAACGCTGGCTGCAGGAGCATCTTGCCGGCTGCCCCGGCTGCGCTGCCCTGCTCGAGCGGACGCAGGCCGTCCGCGAGGCGCTGCACTCGGTCCCGCTGACGGCCGACCCCGAGATGGTCGCCGCCGCGCAGCAGCGCCTGCTGCGCCACGCGCTCGAGTTGAGCGAGCGCGAGAGCCGCCGCTGGATGTTGACCGCCTCGGTCGCGGTCGCCGCCTTGTTCGCCTGGATCAGTGTCCCGCTGCTCTGGCAGTTCGCCGGCTGGCTCGGCGGTATGACCTCATCGCCCGAGACCACGGCCATCGCCGTGTTCCTGTCGGCGGCCGTCACGCCCGCTTTGCTCGCCGCCGCCGCCGCCATGTGGCTGCGCGGCTCGCGGCACTACGTGGAAGTCGAAAGGATCCGGAGATAGTCATGGAAAGACTTGAAAGTGATTTCTCGAAGGAACTGAAGATCATCCCCTGGTGGTCCTACGTGCTGGGCACGATCGGGTTCTTCTGCATGCAGTTCGTGTTCCACGTGGCCATCCTGCACAGCGAAAAGGTGCCGCCGCCGCCCGCCGTGCGCCTGCTGCTTGGCATCGTGATCGGCTTCGCGCTCTTCGTGTGGGCGATGCTGCTCGGCTATGTGAACCGCGACGCCGGCCGCCGCGGCATGAACCGCGCTCTCTGGACGGTCCTGGTCATCCTCATCCCCAACGGCATCGGGTACGTCATCTACTTCATCCTGCGGAAGCCGTTGCAGTCTGCCTGCCCGTACTGCGGCGCCTCGGCGGAGCCCGGGTTCACCTACTGCACCAAGTGCGGCAAGGCGCTCAAGCCCGCGTGTGCCAGCTGCGGCGCGCAGATGCGTCCCGACGACAAGTTCTGCCCCGCCTGCGGGAAAGCCGTCACGCAAATCGCCTAGAACCTTTCACCGAAGGTCACGAAGGTTCACGAAGGATTCAAAGACCTTCGTGCTCCTTCGTGTCCTTCGTGGTTAAGGGTTTTATACTGTCGGGCAGAGATGCCGCTCTCCACCATCATCATCGACGACGAGCAGCTTGCGCGCGACGAGCTCGCGTACCTGCTCAAGTCCACCGGCGAAGTCGAGGTGGTCGCGCAGGGCAAGAACGGCCTCGAAGCCGTGAACCTCATCAAGGAGCACGAGCCCGACCTCGTCTTCCTCGACGTCCAGATGCCCGGGCTCGACGGCTTCGGCGTCATCAAGAAGCTGCTCGACAAGAAAGTGCCGATGCCGCAGGTGGTCTTCGCGACGGCGTTCGACCAGTACGCGGTCAAAGCCTTCGAGGTGAACGCGGTCGACTACCTGCTCAAGCCCTTCGACAAGAAGCGCGTGGCGCAGTCGGTCGCAAAGGCGCGTAAGAACATCGAGAAGAACGAAGCCCAGAAGGAATCCGCCGCGCCCGCCGCCAGCCAGATCGACGCGCTCGTCAAGATGCTGGAGCAGCAGCAGGCGCCCCAGCCGCAGAAGCTGCTGCTGCGCACCGCCGGCCGCATGTACCTGGTCGACCAGAAGGAGATCTGCTACGCCAGCATCGAAGACGGCGTCATCACCGTCGTCACCTCCCAGATGGAAGGCCAGTCCAACTGCCGCACGCTCGAGGAGCTGCTCGAGTCGC
This sequence comes from Terriglobales bacterium, assembly GCA_035457425.1. Classification (NCBI taxonomy): domain Bacteria; kingdom Pseudomonadati; phylum Acidobacteriota; class Terriglobia; order Terriglobales; species Terriglobales bacterium. Next base: position 7,204 of record DATIBR010000016.1, on the reverse strand, counting down.
TCGACCCCAAGACCTTCTGGCGCGCCCACCGCTCCTACCTGGTCAACATCAACCGCATCAAGGAAGTCGTGCCGTGGTTCAAGTCCAGCTACCAGCTGCGCATGGACGACAAGAAGCAGACCGAAGTACCAGTCTCCCGCGCCCAGACCAAGCGCCTGCGCGAGCTCTTCGGGCTGTAGCGTGCGCGACTCCACCGAACCGAAAGTGCGCCGGTACCTGGGAGCTGGATTGCTCTGGTTTTGAATGGTGGCCCGCTGCGCCCCGGCGATGACTCGGCCACTGTGCACTGTGGACCGTGGACTGTCGACTCCTCCGGTGACCGCAGTCACTGACAGCTTCCCCTCCCGCGCTTCTACTGCAAGCTGAAGTAGTGTCCTCTTACGCGTAAGGAGGGACTGATATGCCCACACTTATGGCCGAGGCCAAGGAGCAACTGGCCGAGCCGATGGAAAAGCTGAAGACGGACGTGCAGCACGTGGTCGAGACCGCCGGCAAGAAGGCGCGCTTCGTCATGCGCCGCGGCGCCGAAAAGGCCGAGGAACTCAAGCATGGCGCCGAGCGCGAGGTCCGCAAGCATCCACTGGAGACCGCCGCGCTGGTCTTCGCCGCCGGCTTCCTCATCGGCGGGTTCGCTTCCTGGCTCACCCGCCGGAAATAACACTCAACGCAGAGGCGCAGAGTACGCTGAGGCGAACAAGAAAGACCTCAGCGCGCTCCGCGCCTTTGCGTTGGACTTTCTCGAAGCCCTGCGCGACGAGCGTGCGCCCCAGGTTCGGATGGACTGTATAATCTCCCTCATCTCCCATGAAAGCTTACGTGTACGTTTCATTGAAGAAGACCGTCCTTGATCCCCAGGGCAAGACCATCCAGGGCGCGCTCAAGAAGATGGGGCACGCGGCCATCGCCGACGTCCGCCAGGGCAAGTACTTCGAGATCCAGCTCAACGGCGGGCTCGACAAGGCGGCCGCGCAGCAGCAGATCGAGCGCATCGCCCGTGATGTCCTGACCAACCCGGTGATCGAGGAGTTTTCGTACAAGCTCGAGGACTAGCCACGTTCGCTGAGTCCACCGGCAGTTCCCGGAATCCAATAGCTTTCGGCCACTCGCAACTCGGTACTCGCAACTCGGCACTCGCAACTCGGTACTGTTATGTGCGGCATCGTCGGATACGTCGGTAAGAAGCGGGTCGTGCCCGTGATCCTCGACGGCCTCAAGCGCCTCGAGTATCGCGGCTACGACTCGGCGGGCATCGCGGTCGCCGGCAACGGCGAGGGCCTCCAGGTCCGCCGCGCCGAAGGCAAGCTGCGCAACCTCGAAGAGGTCATCCGCCTCAAGCCGATGGACGGCACCTACGGCATCGGCCACACGCGCTGGGCCACCCACGGCCGCCCCACCGAGGAGAACGCCCACCCGCACCGCGATTGCACCGGCAAGATCGTCGTCGTCCACAACGGCATCGTCGAGAACTACCTCGCGCTCAAGAAGAAGCTCGCCGAGGCCGGCCACAAGTTCACCACCGAGACCGACACGGAAGTCATCGCGCACCTGGTCGAGAAATACCTGTTCGCCAAGGCCAACGGCTCGCGCCCCGCGCTCGAAGAGGCCGTGCGCAAGACGGTCAACGAACTGAAAGGCGTGTTCGCCATCGCCGTCATCTCGGCCGACGAGCCCAACAAGATCGTCGCGGCGCGCAACGGCCCGCCCGCCGTCATCGGCCTGGGCAAGGACGAGTACTTCGTCGCCTCCGACGTCCCCGCCATCCTCTATCACACGCGCGACCTCTTCTTCCTCTCCGACGGCGACCTCGCCGTCATCACGCCCACCGGCGTGCAACTCTCCGATTTCGACGGCAAGCCCATCCAGCGCCAGGTCACCCACATCACCTGGGACCCCATCATGGCGGAAAAGGGCGGCTTCAAGCACTTCATGCTCAAAGAGATCTACGAGCAGCCCCGCGCGGTGCGCGACACCACTCTGGGCCGCGTCTCGCTCGACTCCGGCAAGGTCTTCCTCGACGAGATGGAGATCACCGAAAAAGAGTTCAGGGACGTTCGCAAGGTCGTCATCGCCGCCTGCGGCACCAGCTGGCACGCCGCCCTGGCCGGCAAGTTCATGATCGAGCGCCTCGCCCGCGTCCCGGTGGAAGTGGACTACGCCAGCGAGTACCGCTACCGCGATCCCATCACCGAGGAAAAATCGGTCACGCTGCTCATCTCGCAATCCGGCGAGACCGCCGACACCATCGCCGCGCAGCGCGAGTCGAAGGCCAAGGGCACCAAGACGCTCGCCATCTGCAACGTCGTTGGCTCCATGATCACCCGCGAGGCCGCCGGCACCATCTACACGCACGCCGGCCCGGAGATCGGCGTTGCCTCCACCAAGGCCTTCACCGCCCAGCTCACCGCCCTCTTCCTCTTCGCGCTCTACCTCGGCGAGGTGCGCGGGGCGCTGTCGCCCGATCAGGCCAAGCACTTCATCGCCGAGCTCGGCCGGCTCCCCGGGAAACTCGAGAGCATCTTGGCGCACGACGAAGAGATCGAGGACCTGGCCAAGGAGTACCAGCGCTCGCAGGATTTCCTCTTCCTCGGTCGCGGCATCCACTACCCCATCGCGCTCGAAGGCGCGCTCAAGCTGAAAGAGATCTCCTACATCCACGCCGAGGGCTACCCTGCCGGCGAGATGAAGCACGGCCCCAACGCGCTCATCGACGAGAACCTGCCGGTCGTGATCATCGCCACCTGCGACCGCAACGACCCCGCGTCGGTCCAGCGCTATGAGAAGACGATGTCGAACGTGAAGGAAGTGAAGGCGCGCTCGGGTACCGTCATCGCCATCGCCACCGAGGGCGACGAGGACATCCGCGAAGCCGCCGACCACGTGATCCACGTGCCGGCTGCGCCCGAGCTGCTCTCGCCCATCCTCGAGATCGTGCCGCTGCAGTTGCTCGCGTATCACATCGCGGTGCGCCGCGGCTGCGACGTCGACCAGCCCCGTAACCTCGCCAAGTCCGTCACCGTCGAATAGTCCGATCCCGGTAGACGTTTTTTGCCACGCTGCATCCAATCGCCGTAGGAGTCTCCGCCATGCGCAGACTGCTCTCTTCCTTTTTCCGACACCCCCTCTTCCTGGTCGGCGCGAGCTTCGTGCTCGTCACGCTGGTCGGCTACATCCTGGACATGGCCCTGGTCCACAGCGGCATCTCGCGCTGGCACACCGTCCTGCTCTCCAATGCGACCGACGGCGCGCTCGCGGCTTGGTTCCTCTGGTACTGGCAGCAGCAGCATCGCCGCGAGATGGAGCTCATGCAGCAGCGCGTCGAGATCGTCAGCGAGATGAACCACCACGTCCGCAACGCGCTCCAGGTCATCACCTTCTTCGCCCACAAGGCCGAGGACCGCGAATCGGCGGCGCAGCTGCGCGAATCCATCGAGCGTATCCAGTGGGCGCTGCGCGAGGTCCTGCCGAAGTACGGCGGCGCCGACGCGCCCTTCCGCCCGCCGAATTAGCTGGCGGAAGCCCGCGACCCCGCTCATTTACAATGACAGGTTCGACTTCGCACGCTGAAGGAACCTGATTGGCTCGTCCCGTCTACACCGCCCGGCTGAAGGCCGCCCGCTGGCTCAGCGACCAGACACGCCACTTCGAGTGGGAGGTCGCCGAGCTCGAGCGCTTCGACTTCAAGTCCGGCCAGTTCGTCTCCATGCTCGAGACTAAGGACGACGGGAAGCACGTCACCCGCGCCTACTCGCTCGCCTCCGCTCCCCGCGGGCGCGAGTTCGATCTCTGCCTCAACCGCGTGCCGCACGGCTACTTCTCCAACTACCTGTGCGACCTGCCGGAAGGCAGCGCCGTCAAGTTCCACGGGCCCCACGGCCACTTCACCCTGCGCGACCCCGTTCACGACTCCATGTTCGTCGCCACCGGCACGGGCGTCGCCCCCATGCGCGGCTTCCTGCAGTGGCTCTTCGCCGACCCGGCGCGCAACCACGGCAAACGTTTCTGGCTGGTCTACGGCACGCGCTACGAAAAGGACATCTACTACCACGAGGAGTTCCAGCGCCTCGCCGCCGAGCACCCCAACTTTCGGTACGAGATCACCGTCTCCCGCCCCTCCGACGCCTGGATGGGCCGCAAGGGCTACGTGCAGGAGATCGTCCGCGAGATCACCGAGCAGTTCACCGGCGAGCAGCGCCACATGGCCGACGTCTACATCTGCGGCCTCAACAACATGGTCTCCGGCGTCCGCGACCTCCTCACCGGCATGGACGTCGACCCCAAACACATCATCTTCGAGCGCTACGACTGAAGGCGTCGCCGATTTCCGATTGCCAATTGCCGATTGAGTCCCGCCGCCGAGAGTAATCGGCAATCGGCGATTGGCAATCGGCAATCGCAATCGGCTAACCCCCTCTTTTCCTGTAGCTTACGCCGTCTCTCCCATCCAGAAATTCTCTGCATCCTACTCATTCCAGACGACATCCAATGACTTGACAGTAAGTCACTCAACTTCTATTCTGGCGTAGCTATCAAAGCAGAATACCCGGTCAAGCGGGCAGCGGAGAGAATTTCATGGCAAAGATCATCGGTATCGATTTGGGCACCACGAACTCGTGCGTCGCGGTCATGGAAGGCGGCGAGCCCAAGGTCATTCCCAACGAGGAAGGCGGCCGCACCACCCCCTCCGTCGTCGCCTTCACCAAGACGGGCGAGCGGCTCGTCGGCCAGGTCGCCAAGCGCCAGGCCATCACCAATCCCGAGAACACCGTGTACTCCATCAAGCGCTTCATGGGCCGGCGCTACGACGAAGTCAACGAAGAGATGAAGATGGTGCCCTACAAGGTCGTGAAGGAAGGCGACCACGTCGCGGTCGAAGCCGCGGGCAAGAAGTACACCCCGCCGGAGATCTCGGCCTTCATCCTGATGAAGCTCAAGAAGGCCGCCGAAGACTACCTGGGCGAGAAGGTGACCGAGGCCGTCATCACCGTGCCGGCCTACTTCAACGACGCGCAGCGCCAGGCCACCAAGGACGCCGGCCGCATCGCCGGTCTGGACGTCAAACGCATCATCAACGAGCCCACCGCGGCCGCGCTCGCCTATGGCCTCGACAAGAAGAAGAACGAGACCATCGCGGTCTACGACTTCGGCGGCGGCACCTTCGACATCTCCATCCTCGAGGTGGGCGAAGGCGTCATCGAGGTGAAGTCCACCAACGGCGACACGCACCTGGGCGGCGACAACATCGACCAGCGCATCGTCGACTGGCTCATCGACGAGTTCAAGAAGGACGAAGGCCTCGACCTGCGCGCCAAGGGCAACGAGATGGCCCTCCAGCGCCTGCGCGACGCCGCCGAGCGCGCCAAGATCGAGCTCTCCACCACCATGGAGACCGAGATCAACCTGCCCTTCATCACCGCCGACGCCTCCGGGCCCAAGCACCTCGTGAAGAAGCTCACCCGCTCCAAGCTCGAGGAGATGGTGCGCGACATCATCGACCGCTCCCTCCCGCCCTGCAAGCAGGCGATGAAGGACGCGGGCATCGACGCCTCGAAGATCGACGAGGTCGTGCTGGTCGGCGGCCAGACCCGCATGCCGCGCATCCAGCAGCTCGTGAAAGACCTGTTCGGCAAGGAGCCGCACAAGGGCGTGAACCCGGATGAAGTCGTCGCCATCGGCGCCGGCATCCAGGGCGGCGTCCTCAAGGGCGACGTCAAAGACCTGCTGCTGCTCGACGTCACTCCGCTCACGCTCGCCATCGAGACCCTCGGCGGCGTGGCCACTCCGATGATCCCGCGCAATACCACCATCCCGACGCGCAAGACCGAGACCTTCTCCACCGCGGCGGATTCCCAGACCTCGGTCGAGGTCCACGTGCTACAGGGCGAGCGCCCGATGGCGGCGCAGAACCGCACGCTCGGCAAGTTCCACCTCACCGGGCTGCCGCCGGCGCCGCGCGGCGTCCCGCAGATCCAGGTGACGTTCGATATCGACGCCAACGGCATCCTCAACGTCACCGCCAAGGACATGGCGACCAGCAAGGACCAGAAGATCACCATCACGTCGTCTTCGGGCCTCTCGAAGGAAGAGGTGGAGCGCATGGCGAAAGACGCCGAGGCGCACGCCGACGAGGACAAGAAGCGGCGCGAGGAGGTCGAAGCCCGCAACCAGCTCGACGGCATGGTCTACTCCATCGAGAAGATGCTGCGCGAGCACGGCGACAAGATCTCGCAGGGCGAGCGCGGCGACGTGGAAAACGCTCTGGCCGACGCCAAGAAGGCGCTCGAGTCGAACGACGCGGCGCAGATGAACTCCGCCCGCGAGAAGCTCACCGCGGCCTCCCACAAGCTGGCCGAGCAGATGTACAAGGCCCAGCAGCCGGGCGCGACCGGTGGTCCCGAGGCGGGCGCAGGCCCGCAGCCCGGAGCCAACGGCTCCGCCGGCGGCCAGAAGAAGAAAGACGAAGGTGTGATCGACGCCGAGTACGTCGACGTCGACGAGAAGAAGTAAGGGCCTTGGTGGTTAAATCGCATCCCGAGGTTCGCCGCCTTTGCGAACCGAGGGAGCCCTACCTCGACACGGATATTTCTTGAGGTAGGGTTCCCTCGCCCGCCACGGCGGGCTCGGGATGTAACCCAAACGGAAGAGGCGATGGAACGGATCAAGCATTTCATGGTGTTGAAGGTAGCCATCGGCGTGCTCGGCACGGCCATGAGCATCATCCCGCTCGGCGGCTTGATGCAGTACGACCAGGCGCTCGAGCTCAAGGCCCGCCTGGCGCAACAGGAGCCTGAGTCGGTCTTTCTCATCCAGGAGGTCGGCAAGGCCTGAAGGAACACGGGCCTAAGACCTTGGCCACGGATAACACGGAAGAACACGGATCTGATCCGTGAGTATCCGTGACGATCCGTGGCCGAATTGCTTTTTGCTTGAAACTGGAAACTCGAAACTCGAAACTGGCTGTCCCATGCGACGACTTCTCACCATCCTCGTCCTGCTGCTCGCGCCCGCCTTCGCGCAGTCGAAGGCCCCGGCCGAAGCCGAGCTGCGCAAGCTGCTCACCGACTTCCTCGCCGCCGCCTCGCACACGCCGCCCTCCGCCGCCGACAGGCAGATGTTCGACCGCTTCTTCGCCGACGACGTCATCTACACCCGCTCCGCCGGCGCGACCATCACCAAGGCCGAAATCATGAAGTCGTTCGACGAGCCG